>CAMFLG010000135.1 GCA_945957495.1 uncultured Pseudorhodobacter sp.
GGGGGTGGTTGTTGCCCATCGGCTGGACGAGATTGCCCCGGCGCTGGCCCGTCTGGATGCGGCGCGGGCGGCGGGGAAATGGGTGGCGGGCTATATCGCCTATGAAGCGGGCTATGCGCTGGAGCCGAAGCTGCACGACCTGATGCCGCAGGTGGCGGCGGGGCCGCGGCTGGCCTTCGGGATTTATACGGCACCGCAACCGGCAGAGGCGGCTCTGGCAAAGGCGCAGGCGGCGGGCGGGGCGGTGCTTGCGCCGCTGCAGCCGCTGATCAGCCGCGCGTACTATGGCGCGGCGATGGACAAGGTGATGGCCTATATCGCGGCGGGGGATTGCTATCAGATCAACCTGACCTTTCCGATGGCGACGCAACTGCTGTCAGGAACGCCGATGGCCCTATACGGCGCGCTCAGGGCGCGGCAGGCAGTGGGGCATGGTGCCTTTGTTGATTTGGGGGTGGGGCCGGTGCTGGTGTCACGCTCGCCCGAGTTGTTCCTGCGCACCGATGCGGGCGGGCGGATCGAGGCGCGGCCAATGAAGGGCACCGCGCCGCGCGATGCCGACCCCGTGCGCGATGCGGAACTGGCGGAAGAGTTGCGCGCCTCGGCCAAGGGGCAGGCGGAAAACCTGATGATCGTGGACCTTTTGCGCAACGATATTTCCCGCGTGGCCAAGGTGGGATCGGTCAAGGTGCCGGAATTGTTCGCGGTGGAGCATTACGCGACACTGCATCAGATGGTCAGCCGGGTGGTGGGGCAGTTGGTGGAACCGCCCGGCATGGCGGGGGTGATGACGGCGCTGTTTCCCTGTGGGTCGATCACCGGCGCGCCGAAAATCCGCGCGATGCAGATCATTCACGAGGTCGAGCCGCATCCGCGCGAGGCTTATTGCGGTGCGATCGGCTGGATGGCGCCGGATGGGGCGGCCAGCTTTTCGGTGGCGATCCGCACCCTGTCGGTGTTCGAGGGCGGGCGAATCGTGCTGAATGTCGGTGGCGGGGTGGTGCAGGACAGCACGACCGAAGGCGAATGGGAGGAGGCGCTGTGGAAAGCGCGTTACGTTCAGGGGCTGGTGCGCCGGGACTGAAGCTGATCGAGACGTTGGGGTTTGACGGCGCGCGACTGGTGCGGCTGCCCTTGCATCTGGCGCGGTTGCAACGGTCGGCGACGCTGTTGGGCTGGGGCTGTGATGCTCGGGCGGTGGAGCGGGCCTTGCGCGCCGCTGTGCCCGACGCCCCGGCGCGGATGCGCCTGACGCTGGATGCGGCGGGGGTGGTCGAGGTTCAGGCGGCGGCCTTGCCCCCGGCAAAGGCGGAATGGCGGCTGGGTCTTGCGGCGACGCGGCTGGCCTCGGACGATGTCTGGCTGGGCGTGAAATCCACCCGGCGCGCGGGTTATGACGCGGCGCGCGCGGGCTTGGCTGCGGGGCTGGACGAGGTGATTTTCCTGAATGAGCGCGGCGAGGTCTGCGATGGCACGATCACCACGCTGTTTTTCGACCGGGGGCAGGGGATGCGCACGCCGCCCTTGACCTGCGGGCTGTTGCCCGGCGTGCTGCGCGCCGATCTGGCGGTGCCGGAAGAGGTGCTGCTGGCCCATGACCTGCCCGGGGTGCGGCTGTGGGTTGGCAATTCGTTGCGCGGGCTGATGCGGGCTGTCTGGCTGGGGTGATCTGACGTGATCCAATAGCGCGCGTGCCGCGCAGGCTTTTGTCTCGGGGTATCGGGACTTCGCCCGAACCCCTCGGGGCGGGGGAGGGCTGTCTGCCCTCCCCGGCGCGTGCCGCGCCTCCCCTCCCGAGAGTATTTAGGCCAATGTGAAGGGCATTGAGGGCGCGTGATGGGCTTGACTTCGCCTGTGGGGCGGAGTGTATCGGGCCGAAAACCGTTTACGCCTCGTTGAAGGGGAAGATGATGCACGCCTATCGCAGCCATACTTGCGCAGATCTGAACACATCCAATGTCGGCCAAGAGGTGCGGCTTTCGGGCTGGGTCCACCGGGTGCGCGATCATGGCGGGGTGTTGTTCATCGACCTGCGCGACCATTACGGCATCACGCAAGTGCTGGCCGACAGCGACTCGGCGGCCTTTGCGCAGATTGAAAAGGTGCGTGCCGAATGGGTGGTGCAGATCGACGGCCGGGTGAAGGGGCGCGATGCGGCGCTGGTGAACCCCAAGCTGCCGACGGGTGAGATTGAGGTTTATGCCACCGGGCTGACGGTGCTGGGCGCGGCGGATGAGCTGCCGATGCCGGTGTTCGGCGATGTGGAATATCCCGAAGAGACGCGGCTGACCTATCGCTTCCTTGACCTGCGGCGCGAAAAGCTGCACCGCAACATGATGCTGCGGTCGAACGTGGTGCGTTCGATGCGCAAGCGGATGTGGGATCAGGGCTTCAACGAGTTTCAGACCCCGATCATCACCGCCTCGTCGCCCGAGGGTGCGCGTGATTTTCTGGTGCCGAGCCGTTTGCATCCGGGCAAATTCTATGCGCTGCCGCAGGCGCCGCAGCAGTTCAAGCAATTGATCATGGTGGCGGGGTTTGACCGCTATTTCCAGATCGCGCCCTGCTTCCGCGATGAAGACCCGCGGGCGGACCGGTCGCCAACAGACTTTTATCAGCTTGATATTGAAATGTCTTTCGTGACGCAGGAAGACGTATTCGCCGCTGTACAGCCGGTGGTGCAGGGGATTTTTGAGGAATTCGCGCCGGGCAAGAAGGTGTATTCGGACTGGACGAAGATTGCCTATCGTGACAGCTTGAAATGGTATGGGTCGGACAAACCCGACCTGCGCAACCCGATCCGGATGCAGGATGTGAGCGAGCATTTCGCGGGGTCGGGTTTTGCGATTTTCGCCAAGCTCTTGGAGCAGCCCGGCAATGAGGTGCGGGCCATTCCGGCGCCGACAGGCGGGTCGCGCAAGTTCTGCGACCGGATGAACGCCTTTGCGCAGAAGGAAGGCCTGCCGGGGATGGGCTATATCTTCTGGCGGAAGGCCGAGGATGGGTCGGGCATGGAGGCTGCAGGGCCTTTGGCCAAGAACATCGGGCCAGAGCGCACAGAGGCGATCCGGCTGCAGTTGGGCCTGAACGAAGGCGACGCGGCGTTCTTCCTGGGCGGCAAGCCCGAGGCGTTCGAGGCCATCGCGGGGCGGGCGCGCAATGAGATTGGGCGCGAGTTGGGGCTGACCGAGAAGGATTGCTTCAAATTCGCCTGGATTGTCGATTTTCCGATGTATGAGAAAACCGACGATGGCAAGATCGACTTCAGCCACAACCCGTTCTCGATGCCGCAGGGCGGGCTTGAGGCGCTGAATGGCGATCCTTTGCAGGTTTATGCCTATCAATATGACCTGGCCTGCAACGGCTATGAGCTGATTTCGGGCGGCATCCGCAACCACAAGCCGGAAATCATGTTCAAGGCGTTCGAATTGGCGGGCTATCCGAACTCGGAAGTCGAAAAGCGCTTTGGCGGCATGGTCAAGGCGTTCAAATATGGCGCGCCGCCGCACGGCGGTTGTGCGGCGGGGATTGACCGCATCGTGATGCTGTTGGCCGATGAGGCCAACATCCGCGAGGTGATCATGTTCCCGATGAACCAGCGCGCGGAAGACCTGCTGATGGGCGCGCCGAGCGAGCCGACCAATCTGCAGATGCGGGAGTTGTCCTTGCGCAGCGTTCCCAAAGAGTGACGCTTTACGCGGCATCCGTACCGGTGTTCCTGCACTACCTTGGCCGTGCGCGGGCCATGGTGGCGCAGGGGCAGGGGCTAGAGGCGCGGATCGGCGACGCGTTTGCGGCGGAACAGCAGTTTTGCATCGCTGCGGGATATGCCTTGCGGGTGGCCTATCCGCTGGCCGGGCGCGCGGTGCCCGAGGGGCTTACCGGGCCCGCGATTGACCGGATTGATGCGGCGGTGGCCCTGCTGGGCGATCTGACGCCCGAGGAGTTTGCGCAGGCCGAAGACCGGGCGATTGCGCACCGGGCAGGTTTTGCCGAGTTGCAGCAATCGGGGCCAGATTTTCTGTACCTGTATGGCCTGCCGAATTTCTTTTTCCATCTGAGCATGGGCTATGCCAGCCTGCGCAGCGTCGGGGTGCCGCTTGGCAAGGCGGATTTTGACGGCATGCACAGCTATCCGGCGGATTTCCGCTTTTCCTGAGTTTTTTTGGCGCTTTGCCGCCGGATGGCGCGTGGGGTGCTTTGGTAAACCCGATACCTGACCTATATTGTGCAAGACCCCGACTGCGAGATTGCACCATGACCTTTGCCCCTACGATTGCGGCCATTCGGTTTGGCTATGGCCTGCCGCTGCCCGAGGCGGCCCCAGTGACGCCCGAGGATATGCTGGCGCTGCTGGCCGGGCCGGACCTTGCCGCGCAGCGTTGGCCCAGTGCCGGTGTGGAGGCGTTTCTGCAGGCAGAGGCGCAGATGGCGCCATTCTTTCAGGCGCGGCGCGAGAAAAAGCCGGTGCCCCCCGAGGCGGAGGCGCGCGCCAAGGAGATTCTGGCGATGAACGATGTGGCGGTGCAGGCGACGCTGGCGCGCGCGCTGGCCTCGCCCGATGGGCTGCGCGAGCGCCTTGTGGCGTTCTGGGCCGATCATTTCACCGTGGTCATCAAGCAGAAATATCGCAGGGTTCTGGCCTCGACCCTGGTTGAGGATGCGATCCGCCCGCATATGACCGGCTCATTCGGCGATCTGCTGACGGCGGTGACACTGCATCCGGCGATGCTGGAATATCTGGATCAGTCAAGCTCAATCGGGCCGGATTCGCCGGTGGGGATGCGCCGGAACAAGGGGTTGAACGAAAATCTGGCCCGGGAGTTGATGGAGTTGCACAGCCTGGGCGTGGGCGCGGCCTATAGTCAGGCGGATGTGACGCAGATGGCGGAATTGCTGACCGGGCTGACGGCGCAGCCCGAGAAGGGCATGGTGTTTGAGCCCAAGCGCGCCGAACCGGGGCCGGAGACGGTGCTGGGCCAGACCTACGACGGTGAGGGCTTGGCGCCGATCCGGGCGGTGTTGCAGGATCTGGCATTGCGGCCAGAGACGGCGGCACATCTGGCGCACAAGCTGGCGGTGCATTTCGTCTCGGATGCCCCCGATCCCGATCTGGTGGCGGCCATCGCGCAGGCCTACACGGCCAGTGGTGGCGATCTGATGGCAAGCTATGGCGCGCTTTTGCAGCATCCGGTGGCCTGGCAAAGTCCGTTTCAGAAAATCCGCCAGCCCTATGATTTCGTAATCGCCGGGTTGCGCGCGATGGGTGTCACTGATGAGGCTGTGCTGACGATGAAGCCGGGGCACCTTAAGGCGATGGTGCTGCAACCGATGGCCGCCATGGGCCAGCCCTATCAAGGCGCAGAAGGGCCGAATGGCTGGCCGGAAGAGGCCGAAGCCTGGATCACGCCGATTGGACTGGCGCTGCGTATCACCTGGGCGATGCAGATGCCCAAGCGGCTGATGCGCCCCGTGCCGGACCCGGTGGCCTTTGCCAAGGCCTGTCTGGGCGATCAGGCCAGTGCCGATTTGTTGTGGGCTGCTGAACGGGCCGAGGACCGGCCGCAGGGCGTGGGGCTGGTTCTGGCCTCTGCCGATTTCAACCGCAGGTGAGGGTGACATGCAACGACGGGATTTTCTGCGCGGGCTGGGGATACTGGGTTGTTCGGCGGCGGCGCACCCCTGGCTGAACACGGTCACGATGGCCGGGTCGGATGGCGGGCGGCCCTTGGGCGATCACCGCTTTGTGGTGATGATCCTGCGCGGGGCGATGGACGGGCTGGATGTGGTGCAGCCGCAGGGCGCTCCGGAATACGCAGGCTACCGCCCGACGCTGATCCAGCCGGATGCGCCGGATCTGGACGGTTTCTTTCGCCTGCATGCGGCGATGGCGCCGCTGCTGCCGCTGTGGGCGTCGGGTGAGTTGGGCTTTGTTCACGCCACCTCGACCCCCTACCGCGACAAGCGCAGTCATTTCGACGGGCAGGATATGCTGGAGGCGGGCACCGGCATGGATGTGCCCCTGGATCAGGTGCGCGACGGCTGGCTGAACCGGCTGTTGCAAACGCAGAAGGGGCTAACCTCGCAAACCGCCTATTCGGTGGGGGTGGATGCCATGCCGATTCTGGCCGGGTCGGCCCCGGTGAAGGAATGGGCGCCCGAGACGACGCTGGCCCTGACGCCGCAATCGCAACTGCTGCTGGACCGGGTCTATCACGATGACCTGTTGTTCCAGTCTGCGGCGCTGGAGGCGATGGAACTGGCGGCGGCGGGCAATCTGGGGGCGGCGATGGCGGCAGGCATGGGGGCCGGCAAGGCCATCGGCACCGGCATGGTGCCGCAGGAACCCAAGCGCGAGGCGCGGGTGCGCGATGTGGTGGGGCTGGTGGATTACGCGGCGGCGCAGATGCTGCAGGATGCGCGGATCGTGGCTTTTTCGCTGACCGGCTGGGACACGCACAAGGGGCAGGCCAGCGGGCTGCCACTGGCGCTGACGCGGTTACAATACAGCATCCTGCGGCTGAAATCGGGGCTGGGGCCCGAGGTTTGGGGCAAGACCACGGTGCTGGCGATGACCGAATTTGGCCGTACCGCCAAGGAAAACGGCACCAAGGGCACCGATCATGGCACCGCGGGGCTGATGTTGATGGCGGGCGGCGCAATTGCCGGGGGCAAGGTGTATGGGCAATGGCCGGGGCTGGCGGAGGCGGACCTTTACCAGCGCCGCGACCTGATGCCGACCTCGGATGTGCGGGCCTGGGCGGCGCATGCGCTGCGCGGCATGTACGGTATTGACCGCGCGGTTCTGGAAGGGGTGGTGTTCCCCGGGCTGCAGATGGGCGATGATCCGGGGATCATCCGTTAGGCAGCAGGCGCCACAAGGCGGAGATCGGGATGCCGCAGGGGCTGCGACACCGATTTCCGGGGCCGGGTGCGATTGGCCCGGTCGGGGGCATTTCAGCTGGCTTGCGCTTGGCCGCAAACCCGCCTTAACTGGCGCGCAAGCGCGCTGGTAAGAGGGGCTGCGGGATGTCGGACGAAAGCAGGTTGGGTGTGTTGTTGCCGCATTGGGTGCCCCCGGCGCGGCCCATGGGCGAGGTGTTGCAAGGCCGATCGGTTCGGTTGGAGCATATGGAGGCCGACCACCACGCCGCCGACCTGCACCGTGCCTATCAGGGCCATGACGGGTTGTGGGATTATATGCCCTATGGGCCGTTTTCGTCGGCCGCCGCCTATCACCGCTGGTGCAAGGAAAGCGCGATGACGGCGGACCCGATGTTCTACGTTCTGCGCGATATGGCGACGGGGCAATGCGGCGGCGTGGCGTCTTATCTGCGCATCACGCCCGAGGCGGGGTCGATCGAGGTGGGCCACATCTGCCTTGCGCCTGAGATTGCGCAATCGCTGGTCTGGACCGAGGCGATGTTTCTGATGCTGCAATGGGCGTTTGACGCGGGCTATCGCCGCTATGAGTGGAAGTGCAACGCGCTGAACATGCCCTCGCGCCGGGCGGCGCAGCGGCTGGGATTCTCTTTCGAGGGGGTTTTCCGCCAGGCGACGGTTTCCAAGGGCCGCAATCGCGATACGGCGTGGTTTTCGGTGATCGACAGCGAATGGCCCGCGCTGCGCGAGGCCTTTGTGGCCTGGCTTGCACCATCGAATTTCGATTCGCGCGGGCGGCAACGCGAGCGGTTGTCGGATCTGACGCGCTTGGTGCGGGCGGGGTCTGATCCTGTCTCTTATACACATCTGACGCTGCCGACGACTAGTCGAGTGTAGTT
>CAMFLG010000136.1 GCA_945957495.1 uncultured Pseudorhodobacter sp.
GGCCAGGGTCTCCCCGGCAAGAGCGCGCAAAAGAAGTTTCGTCATCGGGGGCCTCCGTCTGTGGCTGACCTCACCCACCACGGGCGGCGTGTCAAGCTGTGCGCAGGCCATCAGGGGCGAAAAGGCTGATCTGTCGCGCCTGATTTACGTCCGCCGCGCGTCGGCAAGGTGCAGCGCCGCAGCCCCCATAATGGCCACGACACCCCCCATCAGTCCGACCAGGCCATAGCCCGACAGCCCCGCGCCCAGCACGAAACAGGCGGCGGCAAGCCCGTCGCCCAACAGCTTTTGCAGCGCCATCAACGAGGCACCCGTGCCGGGGCGCGCGGCCAGCAGGTCTTGCAGATAGGCGATGGGCAGGGTGAGGGTGATCGCCCCGCCGATTGCGGCAGGCAGGGTCATCAGCCACAGCAACGGCGACCCGGCCAACAGCGGCAAGGCGATGACATGGGTTGAATAGATCACGGCACCCAACAGGATCAGCTTGGTGCGCGCGATGCGACTGATCACCAAGGGCATGGCCAGCATGAAGGGCACCTCCAGCCCCGCCGTGATCCCCGCATAAAGCGCGACATCGGCGGCGCCGCGCCCGACCTCGGGTGTCAGCACCAGACCCAACAGCGCCATATAGACAGTTCCCGCCGCATTGACCGCCCCCAGCGCCAGCACCCGCAACGCCAGCGGCGCATGGGCCAGTTCGCGCAGGGCGGCGCGAAAGCTAAGACCCGAGGGGCGGTCGTCGCCGGTCTTGCCGCCATCCATCGGCCAGCGCCGCCAGGTCAGCGCGAACATCGCCAGCGCCAGCATCAGGCAGACCGGATAGATCATCAGGATCGACGCCCCTGCCGTGAACGCAACAGACCATAGGGGCAGCACAATGACGAAGGGCAGCGCGAACAGCGCCCGGATGGTGGACATGATCGCATCGCGGGCCTCTGACGGATGGGCTTGTGCAGCGATGCGGGCCTGCGCAAAGAACTGCCCGAACAGCGTCGAGGCCAGCGGAAAGATCACCGCATGCGCCAGCAGAAACACCGGGCGCATCGGCCAAAGGCTCATAAACCCGACACCCACCAGCATCAGCACGCAAGAGATCAGCGCGATGCGGCGGCGGCCTGCGGTCTGATCGGCGCGGATGCCAACAAAGATCGAAGCCGATACCGACAACAGGGTAGAGACGACCAGAAGGGCGGCATAACCACGGTCGCCCAGACCGAACTGCCGCACCGCCAAAAGGGAAACATAGGGACCAAAGCTGCACACCACAGCGCCGAACAGCACGATCAGGGCGGCAAGCGCGCGCAGGTCGCGGTCTTGCCAAACGGGGTGCAGATCGGGCCTCATGCGCTGGGCACCGTTTGCGGCGCCGGGCGGTCCGCCAGATGCAGCACCGCCGCCCCGGCCAGCGCCAGCGTAACGCCGATCAGGGCAACCGCCTCATACCCGCCCCAGGCGGTGCCGATGGCAAAGGCCCCTGCCCCCAGCGCATCCGACACCAGCTTTTGCAGGGCCAGCATTGAACCCGCCACACCCGGGCGGTCGCGCAACAAATCCTGATAATAGCCAATCGGCACCGCGATGATCGCGGCCCCGCCAACGCCCGCCAGCAGGGTCATGCCCCAGATCAGCGGGCTATCGCACAACAGCGGCAGCGCGATCAGTTGCACCGAATACAGCACCGATCCCGCCGCAAGCAACGTCGTGCGGCGCATCCGGGCAGTCAGGCGCGGCAGCAGGATCAGGCAGGGCACCTCCCACCCCGCGACCATGCCGACATAAAGCGCGACATCGCTGGTTGATCGCACGGGCGAAGCATCGAAGATCAGCGAAATCAACACCATATACAACACGCCGCTGGCACTGATCGCACCCAGAAGCAAAAGGCGCAGCAGAACCCGCGGGCGGGCAATCTCGGCAAAGGCCTGCGACAGTTTCAGGCCAGAAGGCTGATCTTTCCAAGGCGTGGCGCCGTCTTTGGGCCAAGAGAGGTAGATCAGCAGCAGCAGGCCATAGCTGGCCGCACCCGCGCTCAGGTAGACGGCCATCACATCGGCCCCGGCGCCGAACACAAAGGTCCAGAACAACAGCACCGCGAGAAAGCTGAGCGACATGGCAGAACGCAGAAAGCCTTGAATGCGGTCGCGTTGGGCTGGGTCTTCCGGGCCCGCCAACCGGGCAAGGGTGAACAGCTGGCCATAAAGGCTGGTGGCGATGGGCAGCAGGATGCCATGGCACAGCAAAAGCGATATCTGGCTGGGAATGGCCAACATCAGGGTCAGACCGGTCGCGCTGCTTGCTGTGGCCAACAGCGCCACAAGGCGGCGGTTGTTGCGCTGATCGCCCCAGATGCCGAACAGCACCGAGGCCGAGACGGCGCTGACCGAGGCCATCACCAGCATCGCCGAAAAGGCGGGTTTGGACAGGCCGATGCGTTCAATGGCGATCAGCGATTGGTACGGGTAGACCGAGGCATTGTGGATGCCCAGGAGCAACAGCGCCGCGCCGATCAGGCGCAGCGTCGGGTTTTGAAACACGATGCTTTTGATGGACACGTCAGGGATTCCGTCTGATTTGGTATCGCTAACGGTCGCCTTGCGGGAAGTCCAGAGGCTGAACCGCGTCAGGCCGGATCAGGCCCGACACGCACCAGTTGCTTGCCGAAATTGCCGCCCCGCAGCAGCGACAGGAACGCCGCCGGGGCGTTTTCCAGCCCTTCGGCGATGCTTTCGCGGTAGGTGATGGCCCCGCTTTGCACCAAGGGCGCAACTTCGGCCAGAAAATCGGGAAGACGATCATAGTGATCAAAGATGATGAAGCCGCGCACGCTGAGCCGCTGGCGCAGGATCGCACCCCAGATCAGCGGTGCGGGGGGTGGATTTTCTGCCCCGGAATACCACGCGATCATGCCGCACAGGGCGATACGGGCGTGGGTTTTCAGGTTCGGCAAGGTGGCCTCAAGGCTTTTGCCCGCGACGTTTTCAAAATAGATATCAATGCCTTGTGGTGCGGCATCGGCAATCAGCGCCGTCAGGTTTTCGGCGCGGTGGTCAAGACAGATGTCATAGCCAAGCTCGGCCATGGCGTAGGCGCATTTCTCCGCACCACCGGCAAGGCCGATCACCTTCATCCCCTTGCGTTTGGCCAGTTGGCCGACAAGGCTGCCCACAGCGCCCGTGGCGGCAGAAACCACGATGGTTTCCCCCGGGTGCGCAGCGGCAATGTCGTTCAGGCCTACCCAGGCCGTCAGTCCGGGCATGCCCAGCACGCCCAGCGCGGTGGACAAGGGCGCGATGGAGGGATCGAGTTTGACGACGCCCACCCCATCCGACAGGCCATGGCTGGCCCAACCCATAGGCGCCAGCACCACGTCGCCCACCGCAAAACCGGGATGACGCGAGGCAATCACATCGGCCACGCAGCCGCCTTGCATTGTTTCGCCAATCTCAACCGGTTTGGCATAGGATTTCGCCGCCGACATCCGCCCGCGCATGTAAGGGTCCAACGACAGCCAGATGGTGCGGGCCAGAAACTGCCCCTCACCCGGCATCGGCAAGGGCGCGGTTTCCAGCCGGAAATGCTCTGGTCCCGGCGCGGCATCCGGGCGCGCGGCGAGGACGATGCGGCGATAGGTCATGGGATGACCTTTCCGGGGTTCATGCGGTTGTCGGGGTCAAGCGCCGCCTTCACCGCGCGCATCACATCCAGCGCGACCGGGTCTTTGCGGCGTTTCATCGACGGCAGTTTGGAAAGCCCCACGCCATGTTCGGCAGAGAAGGAGCCGCCCAGCGCCTGCACCTCATCCTCGACAGCCTCGATCACCGCATCGGACAGGGTGGCATCGTCGCGCGTGGGATAAACGGTGAAGTGGATGTTGCCATCGCCCAGATGCGCGACCGACAGCGTTTCGGCGCCTGCGTCAAGGCCGGGCAGGCGGGCGTGGATGCGGTCAAAGAACGTGGCCACCTGATCGACGGGCAGGCAAATGTCGGTGTCAATCGTTGGCTGGCGCGCAGTGGTAATCTCGGCCGCGAGTTCGCGGCGCTGCCACATCGCGCGGCGCTGCGCCTCGGATGCGGCAATCTCGGCATCCAGAACCATGCCCTCTTCCATCATCGCAGCAAGGGTGTTTTCCAGCAGGGCGTTGATCGGCAAGCTGCCATCCGCGCCGGGGGTAACATCATCAGGACGCAGAGTGCCCAGTTCGACAAGAATGTTCACCGCCTGACGCGGTGCGAAGGGCTGACGAATATCGGGGCGGGCCTCTGCCAGACGGCGCATATAGGTTTCCGGCATGTATTCAAAGGCTTCGACCATACCGCCCGAGGCGGCCTGCAACCGGTTCAGCAACTGGATCGCATCGGGCAAGGACCGCGCCGACAGCGTCGCAGTAGCATAGGCACGCGGGCGCGGCACCAGTTTCATCACGGCGGCGGTGATCACGCCTAGCGTGCCCTCTGCCCCGATGAACAGCTGTTTCAGGTCATAGCCAGAGTTGTCCTTGTGCAGCTGGCTCATCAGGTTCAGCACCCGGCCATCGGCCAGCACCACCTCGACCCCCAGACACAGCGCCCGGGTAGAGCCATAGCGCACCACGTTCGACCCACCGGCGTTGGTGGACAGCACGCCACCAATCATCGCCGAACCACGCGCGCCGAACCACAGCGGGAAATACAGCCCCTCGGCCTCTGCCGCGTCGTGCAACCGGTCCAGCACCACGCCCGCCTCGACAATGGCGATGCGGGAATTGGCGCGGATTTCGCGGATGCGGTTCAGCCGTTCCACCGACAGCATCAGACCGCCCTCGGTCATCGCGCCGCCCACAAGCCCGGTGCGCCCGGAAACCGGGATCACCGCCACGCCGTGCCGGGCCGCGATTTTCATCACCTCGGCCACCTCTGCCGTCGATCTGGGCCGCGCCACGGCGATGGGGTTCGAGGTGTAGTGATGCGTCCAGTCCGGGCGGTAGGCTTCCAGATCGGCCCCGGTCAGCACATGGGCGGCACCTAGGGCGGCGGAAAGATCGGCAAGCAGGGTCATGGCAGTCTCCGTTTCATCGGCGCCACCATGCCCGAAGCGGGCCAGCACGCAAGGGTGATCAGTGTGGTGCTTGCGCCAAAAGCTGCAGCACGTCCGGGCCCAACGCATCAAGGATCAGCGCCACGCCTTTCGCATTGGGGTGGGTGGCATCGGGCTGCATGAATTCGGCCTTGGGCATGCCATTGGCCGGATCAACCAGCGGCAGGAAATAGGGCTTTGACAGGATTGCACCGTATTGGCGGGCCAGATCGGGGTAGATCGCGTCAAAGGCCGCCTTGTAATCGGCGCCGTAATTGCCCGGCGCGTTTTGCGCCACCAGCAGCACCGGCAGCCCCTTGGCCTTGGCACCCGCAAGAATACCATCCAGATTGGCGCGCGAGGTCGCGGGATCAATGCCGCGCAGCAGGTCATTGCCGCCCAGATTGACGATCAGCGCCTTCACCTCGGGCGTCAGCGACCAATCCAGCCGCGACAACCCACCGGCGGTGGTATCCCCCGAAACCCCGCCGTTGATCACCGTCACCTCTGCCCCATGCGCGCCAAGCCAGGCCTGCAACTGCGGCACAAATCCCTGATCGGGGGGCAGGCCATAGCCTTCGGTCAGGCTGTCGCCCAAGGCAAGGATCGTCACCGGTTCGGCCAGCATCGGCGTTGCACACAGAAAAATGCTCAGCACGGCGTTGCGCAAGGCGACAAGCGGCGCATATGTGAGGGAGGGCAGCAGGGAAAAGCGCATGAGTGAGACCGTTCTGAAGCTGAGCGACGTAGGGCTGACCCTTGCAGGCAATGCCGGGGCCGTTGATATCCTGAAGGGCATAGACCTGACTGTCCAGAAGGGCGAGACTTTGGGGCTGGTTGGCCCCTCTGGTTCGGGCAAATCTTCGTTACTGATGCTGATGGGTGGGCTGGAACGGGCCACGCGCGGGCAAATCACCGCGCTTGGCACGGATCTCAGCGGGATGGACGAGGACGCGCTGGCGCTGTTCCGGCGCTGGCGGATGGGGGTGGTATTTCAGTCGTTCCACCTGATCCCGACGATGACCGCGCTGGAAAACGTCGCCCTGCCGTTAGAGATTTCGGGCGCCGCAGATGCGTTTGAACGCGCCGAGGCGGAACTGGTCGCGGTGGGGCTGGCCAGTCGGCTGCACCACTACCCCGCGCAACTTTCGGGCGGCGAGCAACAGCGCGTAGCGCTGGCCCGGGCCGCGGCGCCGCGCCCGGCGATCTTTCTGGCGGATGAGCCGACGGGAAATCTTGATAGCGTGAACGGCGCGGCGATCATGGACCTGATCTTTGCGCTGCGCGACCGGCATGGCGCGACACTGGTGTTGGTGACACATGCACCGGAACTTGCAGCGCGCTGTGACCGCATTGTACGGCTGGTGGACGGCCGGATTGCCGGGGATCAGGCATGAGCCTTGCGCTGGCCACACGCATCGCGCGGCGGGAATTGCGCGGCGGGCTAAAAGGATTCTGGGTGCTGCTGGCCTGCCTTGCGCTGGGGGTCGCGGCGATTGCCGGGGTGGGCATGGTGCGGTCGGCCATCGAGGCAGGGCTGCGCGATCAGGGCGCGGTCTTGCTGGGCGGCGATGCGCAGGTGGAATTTACCTACCGCTATGCCACACCAGAGGAACGCGCCTATCTGGACAGCATTGCCACGCGCGTCTCTGAGATTGTCGATTTCCGGTCGATGGTGGTGGCGGGCGACACGCGGGTTCTGACGCAGGTAAAGGCGGTGGATGGCAACTATCCACTGTTGGGCTCGGTTGAACTGCAGGGCGGCGGGCGGCTGATTGACGCCTTCGCCGGAATCGACGGCGTGCCGGGGGCGGTGATGGACCCGGTTCTGGCCGATCAGGTCGGGCTGGCAATTGGCGACACGTTCAAGCTGGGCGAGCAAAGCTTTGTGCTGACCGGGCGGCTGGTGCGCGAACCAGATTCGGCGACGGGCGGCTTTGCGCTGGCTCCGCGCACGCTGGTGCGGGCCGAGGCGCTGGCGGCATCTGGCCTGTTGCAGCCGGGCACGCTGTTTGACTCGTCCTACCGGATGACCCTGCCCAAGGGTGCCGACCTTGCCACCCTGCAAACGGACGCCGAGGCGAAGTTCCGCGACAGCGGCCTGCGGTGGAGCGACAGCCGACGCGCGGCCCCTGGGGTAGAGCGGTTTGTTGACCGCATCGGCGCGTTTCTGGTGCTGGTGGGGTTGGCCGGTCTGGCCGTCGGCGGCGTGGGCGTGGCCGCTGCGGTGCGCGCCTATCTGGAGGCGAAGATCGCGACCGTTGCCACTTTACGCACATTGGGGGCAGAGGCTGGGCTGATTTTTCAGACCTATCTTATCCAAATCGCACTTCTGGTCGGTTTGGGCGTGGTGATCGGGCTTGGGCTTGGCGTTGGCGTGCCCCTGGCTTTCGCCGGGCCGATAGAGGCGGCGCTGCCGTTTCCGGCCGAGGTGGCCTTCTATCCGCGACCGGTGCTGGAGGCGTCATTCTACGGTGTCACATCGGCATTTTTGTTCGCGCTATGGCCTTTGGCCCGGGCAGAACAGGTACGCGCGGCAGCACTCTACCGGGGCGGTTTTGCCGGGGGCTGGCCGCGCTGGCGCTATGTCTTTGCGCTGATCGCGCTGGCCGGGGTGCTGGTGGGTGGCGCGGTTGTGTTGTCGGGCACGATGGGTCTGGCACTGGGGGCGGCGGGCGGCGTGACGGGATCGCTGTTATTGCTGGCGCTGGCGGCCTGGGGG
>CAMFLG010000137.1 GCA_945957495.1 uncultured Pseudorhodobacter sp.
GGTCTGGACCCAACGCGGATAGCCGATCGAGCGGGCCGACATGTTAATGGACAGCCGCAGTTGCGGATGCCGCGCCAGCGCAGCCATGCCGATTTCCAGCGCGGCACAGTCAATCTCGCGCCCGATTTCGTGGCTTTCCACCGCGCCCATGAAATCCTTGGCCGGAATAATGCGACCCGAAGGTTCAAGCACCCGCATCAACCCTTCGTAGAACGCAATGCGGGTTGGGTCGCGGGCCAGCACCACCGGCTGATAGGCAAGCCTGAGGCGCTTTGTATCAATGGCTTGCCGCACCATCGACAGGGTCGCCTTGTCGTTTTCGGAAATCACCACGCCAAAAGGGCTTGCCTGCCCGGCCTGCGCGTCGATCTTTGGTTTGTTGCGTTCCATCATGCCACGGCCACCCTGCCCCCGCCGGGCACGCCAGCCCGACCGATGGACAGAATGTCGCCACAGCGGTAAACAGCGGCTTAAACTTCCGTATTTGAAACCAATTCTACGCATTGAGGCCCGTATGACCGAAGTTCAACGCTGCGCCTGGTGCGGCACCGATCCTTTGTATGTCGCCTACCACGATGACGAATGGGGCCGCCCGCTGCACGATGCGCGTGCGCTGTGGGAATGTCTGATCCTGGAAGGGTTTCAGGCCGGGCTCTCCTGGATCACGATTCTGCGGCGGCGCGAGGGGTTCCGCGCCGCATTTCAGGGCTTTGACCCGGCGCAGATCGCCACCTGGGACGAGGATGACGTTCTGCGCCTGCTTGCCGATCCCGGTATCATCCGGCACCGCGGCAAGATCGAAGCCACGATTGCGGGCGCTCGGGCCTTTTTGCGGATCGAGGCTGGGGAAGGCTTTGATGCCTTCCTGTGGAAACATGTCGGGCACCGGCCCATCGTCAACAACCTCGCCGCCGGGCAGCGCCCGCCTGCCGACAGTGCCGAGGCCAAGGCGCTGGCCAAATCGCTGAAGGCAGAAGGGTTCAAGTTCTGCGGCCCGACGATCACCTATGCCTTCATGCAGGCCGTGGGCATGGTCAACGATCATATGATCACCTGTCCCAGCTTTCACACCAGCCCTGCACCGGCCGTGTGATCTTGTATTGCTGCTGGTGCGAAAGCGGTTTCTGCGCTACAGCATCAGGGTGTTTTTCAGGGGGGCATCATGTCAAGCCGCGAACCTTTGTTGATTGATCTGGGGTTGCAGGGCGGTGGCGCACATGGGGCCTTTACCTGGGGCGTTCTGGATCGGCTGCTGGAAGAAGAGTGGCTGGAATATGACGGAGTCTCGGGTGCTTCGGCCGGGGCGATGAACGCGGCGGTGTTCGTGGATGGCTACGCGGCCGGGGGGCGCGCGGGGGCCAAGGCCGCGTTAGAGCGGTTCTGGCGCGCGGTGGCGGATGCCGCCCGGATGAGCCCGATGCAGCGCGGCCCGATAGAACGTCTGGCAGGGATCTGGTCGCTGGATTATTCGCCGGTTTTCGCCACGATGGACATCGCGGCACGGATGGTTTCCCCCTATGACAGCAATCCCTTCGGGACAAACCCGCTAAGCCAGATTCTAGCCGAATGTGTGGATTTCAACCGTCTGGCCAGCGCGCCGATCAAGCTGTTCGTCACCGCCACCAACGTTCACACCGGCCGCGGGCGGATTTTCCGCAACGCCGAGGTGACGCCGGATGTTCTAATGGCCTCTGCCTGCCTGCCGACGATGTTTCAGGCGGTTGAGATTGACGGCGAACCCTATTGGGACGGCGGATTTTCCGGCAACCCGTCGCTGGCGCCCCTGGTGCGGGAATGCAAATCGCATGACACGCTTATCGTGCAGATCAACCCGATTTCGCGACCCGAAACGCCGCGCACCGCCCGCGACATTCAGAACCGTCTGAACGAGGTCGCCTTTAACGCGGTGCTGATCAAGGAACTGCGCGCCTTTGCGCTGATCAAGGATATGGTCCAGCCCGGCGCGGGTGAAGGACAGTTGCTGTCGCAGATGCGGCTGCATCGCATCAGCTCTGACGTGATGCTGGAACTGGGGTATTCATCGAAAATGCTGGCGGAATGGGCGTTCTTTTGCATGTTGCGCGACAAGGGCCGCGCAAGTGCCGAGGCGTTCCTGACCGACCATGGCGCCGATCTTGGCCATCGTTCGACGCTGGATCTGGCCCCCTACCTCGAAGGAATCTGACATGGGCCTGCTGGGCATTCTGCTGGCCCTGTCGGGCCTGATGTACCTGTCATTCCGCGGTTGGAGCATTCTTCTGCTTGCGCCGCTTGCCGCGATGGTCGCTGCGTTGACGGCGGCAGAACCGCTGCTGGCGCATCTGACCCAAACCTTCATGCCCGCCGCCGCCACCTTCGTTGCGCAGTTCTTCCCGATCTTTCTGCTGGGGGCGCTGTTCGGCAAGCTGATGGAGGATTCGGGCTCTGTCGCCGCGATTGCGGCCTGGATGACCGCAAAGCTGGGGCCAAGCCGGGTCGTGTTGGCGGTGGTTCTGGCCGGGGCGCTGGTGACTTATGGCGGGGTCAGCCTGTTTGTGGCTTTCTTTGTCATCGGCCCGATGGCGATGAGCCTGTTTCAACAAGCCAATCTGCCGCGCCGGTTGATGCCCGCGACGATTGCACTCGGCACGACGACATTCACCATGACGGCGATGCCGGGCACGCCGGCGATCCAGAATGCCATCCCGATGCCGTTCTTTGGCACCACGGCCTTTGCGGCGCCGGGGTTGGGGTTGCTTGCCTCGGCGATCATGCTGGGGTTCGGGCTGTGGTGGTTGTCGCGCTCCACGGCGCGGGCAGCTGCGGCCGGGGAAGGCTTTGGCGACACGGTCCCTTTGCCGCCGGATGAGCAGTTGTTGCGCGAACGCGCCAGCACCGCCAGCAGCTTTGATCCGGCAGAGGCGACCAGCGGCGCGGTTTCCGCCAACACGCCGCCCGTCGCCGTGGCTTTCCTGCCCCTGGCCGTGGTGATCGTGGTCAACCTTCTGATGTCGATTGTCATTCTGCCGCGCATGGACACCGGGTTTCTGGCCGATCCTGAATGGGGCGGCATCCACATCTCTGCGGTGGGCGGGGTGTGGTCGGTTGTGGTCGCGCTGACGGCGGCAATTCTGACGCTGATCCTTTGCAACCGGGCCCGTCTGGGCCATCTGCGCGCGACTATGGATGCGGGGGCGAATGCGGCTGTGCTGCCGGTGTTGTCGGTGGCCAGTCTGGTCGGGTTTGGCGCGGTGGTGGCAGCGATGCCCGCCTTCCAGCTGGTGCAGGATTGGGTGCTGGGCATTGGCGGCGGGCCGTTGGTGTCGCTGGCCGTTTCCACCAACATTCTGGCGGCGCTGACCGGATCGGCCTCGGGTGGCATGACCATCGCGCTAGAGGCGCTGGGGCCGACCTATCTGCAGCTTGCCGCAGAGATCGGGCTGGACCCGGGTGTTTTGCATCGGGTGGCGGCGATTGCCGCAGGTACGCTTGACAGCCTGCCCCATAACGGCGCGGTGGTTACATTGCTGGCCGTCTGCGGCACCAGCCACAAGCAGGCCTATGGCCCCTTGGTGATGACGGCTGTGGCCGGGCCGGTTCTGGCATTGGTGGCGGTGATCGTGGTGGCGACGGCGACGGGCGGGTTCTGACGGGGCCCGCAATTTGGCTCTGGAACGGCGCGGCGATGTTCGGGTATAAGGCGGCATGGGTCTGCAGTTCACCCAGGCGTCACCGGCCCAGATGGGCAGCTAAACCTGAAGTTCGATATCGCGCACAGCTTTCTTCCATCGTGCCCGACCGCCAAGCCGGTGACCCGCGACCCTTCGGGCGAATGCGAGGATGAAATGACCCGACTGACCCAATCGCTGCAGGTCAATGACCTGTCGCTGTTTGCGCGCGATCTGCACCGCCAGCTTGCCGCCGAACCCAGCCTTCCCGGACATCTGGCCCTGCTGAACATGCTGGCCCGCGCCGGGGGATACCGTAACTATCAGCATCTGCGCGCCCAGACCGCGGCAGAGGCGCGGATCACTGCCCCTGCCCCGCCTGCGGCGGATATGACACGGGTGGAAACCGCGCTGCGGTATTTCGATGCCGCGGGCCGGATGCTGAGCTGGCCCAGCAAGACCAACCTGCAGCACCTTTGCTTGTGGGGGCTGTGGTCGCGGCTGCCTGCGGGGCAAAAGATGTCGGAACGGCAGATCAGCGCGCTGTTGAAGGACTGGCACCTGTTCGGCGATGCCGCCATTCTGCGGCGGACGATGGTCGAGCTGGGGCTGGTCAGCCGCGATGCGGGGGTATCGGTCTATCTGCGGCAGGAAGTGACCCCGCCCGCCGATGCCCGCGCCCTGATCCGCGCCCTGCATCAACGGGTGGCAGCCTAGCGGGCTTCGCAGGATGGGCAATATTGCCCATCCTACGGGCGTCCCGGGCCGGGACAATTTTTTATCACATTATTTCAATACGTTAGCCGTATAGAATTAACCAATGGTTAACCTTTGTGACCCTACTCTGCCGTCAGCGCCTGCAGCACAGCCATCGCATCGGGGGAGTCCCATTCGGCATCGCCGATCAGGCGGGCAACCTCCTGCCCCTCGGGGTTCAGCAGGATCGTCACCGGCAGGCCCATCACCCCCATCGCATGGGCAAGGCCCGATTTCGGGTCGCGCAGAACCGGCAGGTTCGCCACCTCTGCCTGCGTATAGAACTTGGTGATCTGCGCCACATCGTTGCGCCCTGTCGCCACGGGCACGACGGCGATTTCGGGCATGGCTGCCTGCAGCCGATCCAGCGAGGGCATTTCCTTGCGGCATGGCGCGCACCAGGTGGCCCAGAAGTTCATCACCACCCATTTGCCCATATATTCGGCCATCGAATGCGGCGCGTCGCTTGCGTCCAGCAATTCCGCCTCTGGAATCGCCACCGGCGTTTCCAGCACCGCCAGTTTTTTCATGTCGCCGTTCAGCAGCCCATCCAATGCGCCTGCATTTGCACCGCTGCCCAAGGCCGTATAAAGGACAAGCAAGACGATCTTCCGCAGCATAAGTCAGGCCCTTTCATGTCAAACGCACCCAAAGATTCCAGTTCTGCCAACGCTATGTGGGGCGGGCGCTTTGCCTCGGGGCCGGACGCGATCATGACGGCGATCAATGCCTCTATCGGCTTTGACCAACGGCTTTACGCGCAAGACATCGCAGGCTCTCGCGCCCATGCCGCCATGCTGGCCGCAACGGGTATCCTGACCTCTAGCGATGCCGAGGCGATCGGGGAAGGCCTGCTCACGGTGTTGTCAGAGATCGAGGCCGGGAATTTCGCCTTTTCCACCGCGCTGGAAGACATTCACATGAATGTGGAAAGCCGGTTGAAAGAGATCATCGGCGAACCTGCGGGGCGGTTGCACACGGCACGCAGCCGCAACGATCAGGTTGCAGTGGATTTCCGGCTGTGGGTTCGCGCGCAATGCGATGCGGCGATTGACGGGCTTTCGGCGCTGATGAAGGCGTTTCTGGCACAGGCAGAGGCGGGGGCGGATTGGGTGATGCCGGGCTTTACCCATCTGCAAACCGCGCAGCCGGTGACATGGGGTCATCATATGCTGGCCTATGTGGAAATGCTGGGCCGGGACCGGTCGCGGTTTCAGGATGCACGGCGGCGGATGAACGAAAGCCCCTTGGGGGCGGCGGCGCTGGCAGGCACTTCCTTTCCGATTGACCGGCATATGACGGCAAAGGCGCTGGGGTTTGACCGGCCGACGGCGAACAGCCTGGATTCCGTGTCCGACCGCGATTTCGCGCTGGAGTTTCTGGCGGCTTCCAGCATCTGCGCGATGCACCTGAGCCGCTTTGCCGAAGAATTGGTGATCTGGTCGTCGGCGCAATTCCGCTTCGTGCGGCTGTCGGACAAGTGGACGACGGGTTCGTCGATCATGCCGCAGAAGAAGAACCCCGATGCGGCGGAACTGCTGCGCGCCAAGCTGGGGCGGATTCTGGGGGCAACGGTGGCCCTGTTCACGGTGATGAAGGGCCTTGCGCTGACCTATTCCAAGGACATGCAGGAAGACAAGGAACAGGTGTTTGACGCCGCCGACACGCTGATGCTGGCCCTGGCCGCGATGACGGGGATGGTTTCGGACATGACGGCAAACCGCGATGTGCTGGCGGCGTCGGCGGCATCGGGCTTTTCCACTGCCACCGATCTGGCCGATTGGCTGGTGCGGGCGCTGAACCTGCCGTTCCGCGAGGCGCATCATGTGACGGGCACCTTGGTGGCGATGGCCGAAGGCAAGGGCTGTGATCTGCCGGAACTGAGCATCACCGAAATGAAATCGGTTCACGACGGTATTACACAAGAAGTCTATTCTGTGCTGGGGGTTGAGAATTCCGTGCGCTCGCGGACCTCTTATGGCGGAACCTCGCCGGTGCGGGTGGCTGAACAGATTGCCCGCTGGAAATCTGCCCTGAACTGACGCAGCTTGCGCCTTCCCTAACTGATGGAAAACCTTATGCGAATTCTTGCTGTTCTTGCCGTTTTGTCCCTTGCCGCCTGTGGCGCGGATGGCGCGCCCACAAAGCCCGCCGCCAAGCCTGCAACAACCTCCGGCATTTCGATCAGCGGCGATGCGCGCATGGGCGTCACCAACAACCCGGTTGGCAACTGACAGGGTGCGGACCGTGCGGCGAATTGCGCCCCGGTTCGCATCTGCTATACCCCATGTAAGGCTGGGCAACAGGGGCGGCGCATGGATCACTTTCTGTACAGAAACGGCAGTTTGCATGCCGAAGACGTGGCGCTGACCGAGATTGCGGCGGCGGTTGGCACGCCGTTCTATTGCTATTCCAGCGCCACGCTGACCCGGCATTACAACCTGTTCACCGAGGCGCTGTCGCCCCTGCCGCATCTGGTGTGCTTTGCGATCAAATCGCTGTCGAATGTGGCGGTGCTGAAGCTGTTGGGCGATCTGGGCGCGGGCATGGACGTGGTTTCGGGCGGGGAATACCGCCGGGCGATTGCGGCGGGTGTTCCCGGGGATCGGATCGTGTTTTCCGGTGTGGGCAAGACGCGCGAGGAGATGCGGCTGGCTTTGACCGGTGGCATCCGCCAGTTCAATGTTGAGTCGGAACCCGAGCTGCGGGCCTTGTCTGAGGTGGCTGTGTCGCTGGGTGTGGTGGCGCCGATCACGGTGCGGGTGAACCCCGATGTCGATGCGCGCACGCATGAGAAGATTGCCACCGGCAAGAAAGAGAACAAATTCGGCATCCCGATTGATCGGGCAGCGGCGGTTTACGCCGAGGCTGCGCGCCTGCCGGGGCTGAAGGTGATCGGCATTGACGTGCATATCGGCAGCCAGTTGACCGAGCTGGAGCCCTTTGAACAAGCCTATCTGAAGGTGGCCGACCTGACGCAGCGGTTGCGGTCAGAGGGGCATGTGATCAGCCGTCTGGATCTGGGCGGCGGATTGGGCATTCCCTACACGCGGTCCAACGAGGCGCCGCCATTGCCGATTGAATATGGCGCGCTGATCAAACGCACGCTGGGCCATCTGGGCTGCGAGATCGAGATTGAACCGGGACGGCTGATTTCCGGCAACTCGGGTGTGCTGGTTTCTAAGGTCATTTATGTGAAGAATGGCGAGGACCGGGATTTTCTGATCCTGGATGCGGCGATGAATGATCTGGTGCGCCCCAGCATGTACGGCGCGCATCATGATATCGTGCCGGTGATCGAACCCGAGGCTGCATCCGAGGCGCAGACCTACGATGTGGTCGGCCCGGTCTGTGAAACCGGTGACA
>CAMFLG010000138.1 GCA_945957495.1 uncultured Pseudorhodobacter sp.
CGGCGAGGGCGGGGCAGGGCAGGGCCAGCAGACAAAGCAAAGGCAGGGCGCGCATTCGGAACAGTCCTTGAAGCAGGGGGTCGGAAATCGCGGCCAACCTGCGCCTTGACGCCGGGAATTGCAATTAACGATCAGGTGCGCCGGGCAAGGATCAGCGCCTGGCCGCGCGGCAGGTAGGCGTCGCGCAGGGTGGCGGTAAAGCCTGAGGCGGCGCAGAGGTGCAACACATCGGCGGCCAGCATATGATAGGGGGCGCGGGTGTCATGGGTGACAACGCCGTCGGGCTGGCGGAAGGGCAGCAGGCTGGCTGCTGCATCGGGGGCCAGAAACACCGTGAACAGCAATGTCTGCAACGCGGGAAAGCGCGCGTGAATCTGGATCAGCGCCCGGCGCAGGTGGTTGGCGGGCAGATGGGTAAAGACGGCAAAGGCGATGGCATGGGTGATGGTATCGGGTACGCCGGGGAAGGCGAAATTGGCATCCTCGATCAGGTGATCGGCGGGCAGGCGGCTGGGGTCGGCCAGTTCGGTTTCATACCCTTTGCGCAGCAGGGCGCCCGACAGGTCGGTGGCCCAGTAATGGCCGGGGTTCAGGTAGGGCACGGCCTTGCAGCCCAGTCTGAGCGATCCTGCCCCGATGTCCAGCAGGTGGTGGTCGCGGTCCAGCCCAGCATCCAGCAAGAGCTGCATCTGGACCAGCCCGGTTTCCTCCCACCGCCCGCCGACGATGTCGCGGTGACGCCCCTTGGCAAGGGCGTCGGCGTAGAAATCCGGGGCGTGGTAGGGCGAGATGTGCTGGGCCATTGTCGCGCGTTTACAGCCAACGCGGGGGCGGTTCCAGCGCAATCTTGCGGCGAAAATGCGCAGATTGCGGGCGCGCTGACCTTGAGGCAAATGCAGTAAAGTGCTAGTTTGCACAAGGGGTTCGGTTTGAGCGTTCTGTTTGGGCTGCGCTGTTCCAGGTGATCCACCCGGGTATGCCGACTGCATTTTTGAAACAGGTGATACGACAGTGCCAGTGATCTCTTTGTCCTTGATTCCAAGCCGCTTTGCAGAGGCAAACGTCGTGTTGGAAGCCCTGCTTGCGCAGGATGTGACGGACAGCAAGGTTGAGGTCTATATCCCCAGACGCTATCGCCGCTTTCCAGATTATGACGGACGTTTGCCGCAGGTGCCCAAGGGCGTCGAGATTTGCGTCGTTGATGAGGATCTTGGCCCAGCCACCAAGGTGCTGTTCGCTGCTGACCGCTATAAGGATGAGGCGGTGGATATCCTGTTTTGCGATGATGACCGGGTCTATGCCCGCAACTGGGCGCGCGGGTTTATGGACATGCGGGCCAGGCGCCCGAAGGATGCCATCGCAGGGGCCGGCATTCAGTTCGACCAGTTGCGTTTGCCGGATTATCCCGGGCGGCGGCAGCCGCAGGCAAAGCGCGCCATCCGGTCGCTGGACGTGACGCGACATCTGCGTCGGGTGGCGGCCTCGATCAAATATGGCGGATCGGACAGGATTCCGCTGCACGAGCGGCCAGCGTTCAAGAAATTCCGCTCGGGCGGCTATGTGGAGATTGCCGAAGGTTTTGGCGGGGTTCTGATCAAGCCGCAGTTTTTTGACCGTACGATGTGGCAGATCCCGCCGGTTATGTGGGCCGTGGATGATGTCTGGTTGTCAGGCCACCTTGCGCGCAAGGGCATCGGCATCTGGGTGATGCCGGGCGCGATGCGGCTGAAGACGAGCCTTCTGGATATGGTAGATGCGCTGCACCAGTCGGTGATCGACGGTGCCCACCGCGAACAGGCGAACCTTGCCTGCGTGCGCTATATGCAAGAGACGTTCGGTATCTGGGGCGGCTGTCAGGCGGGCAGAGCCGCCTGAGGCGGCTTACGCCTTCACGGCCTTTTCGGCCAATGTCAGGCACAGTTGGGTGGCAAGGCCCATGTCCTGCACCGAAATCCATTCCAGCGGGCCGTGGATTTCCTGCATGCCGGTGAACAGGTTGGGGCAGGGAATGCCCATCTCTGTCAGGCGCGACCCATCGGTGCCGCCGCGGATCGGCACGGACACAGGCTCGATCCCCAGCGCGCGGGCGGCGTCGCGGGCAAGGTCCACTGGGGTCATGTCTTTTTCCAGCCAATAGCGCATGTTGCGGTATTGCGGTTTGATGGTGCAGGTGATTTCGGCGCGGGGCTCGCCAGCTTGCACGGCGGCGCAGACGGCTTGCAGGATGGCGCCCTTTTGCGCCAGCCCCTCGCGTTCAAAGTCGCGCAGGATGAACTTCAGCGTCATGTCCGAGGAACCGCCGGTCATTTCGACCGCGTGGATGAAACCGTCACGGTCATCGGTGACTTCTGGCAGCATGGTATGTTGCGGCAGTGCGGCGATGATCTTGGCGGCAAGGTGGATGGCGTTCACCATCTTGCCCTTGGCAAGGCCGGGGTGGATGGACACGCCCTTGATGCTGACAACCGCGCCATCGGCCGAGAAGGATTCATACTCGATCTCGCCCACAGCCCCGCCGTCGAAGGTATAGGCGAAGTCGCAGGCTAAATCGGCGGGCAGGCGGGAATGCACGCCACGTCCGATTTCCTCATCCGGGGTGAAGGCGATGCGCAGCGGCGGGTGCGGGATGTCGGGGTTGGCGATCAGGTGGCGGGCGGCGGTCATCAGGATGGCGACACCGGCCTTGTCATCGGCGCCCAGCAGGGTGGTGCCCGAGGCGGTGATGATGTCATGCCCGAGTTTGGTGCCAAGGTAGGGGTTGATTTCGGGCGAAAGGGTCAGCGTGGGATCGTCAGGGAAGGTGATCGCGCCGCCGTTATAGCCGCGGATCACGCGGGGTTTCACGCCGGTGGCGTTGAACTGCGGCGCGGTATCGACATGGGCGAGGAAGCCCACTGTCGGGCCGGGGGCGGTGCCGGGGATGGTGGCAAGGACGGTGCCGTAATCGGTCAGGGTGACATCTGCCGCGCCGATGTCGCGCAGCTCGGTTTCCAGCAGGCGCAGGATGTCGAGTTGGATGGCGGTGGAGGGCGAGGACGCGCTTTCACCATGCGACTGGCTGTCGATGGCAGCATAGCGGGTCAGGCGGGTTTCAAGCTCTGCATGGAAATCGGTCATCTTGGCCTCCGGTGGTTTGGCGCGAGTTGGGGGGAGGGCAGGGGAAGAGTCAAGTCCGGGGGGGGTGTCGCGCGCGTGCGACAGCGGGTGGGTTGTGGAATTTCAAGGGGTTGCAGGGGTGTTTTCAGGCTTAGTTAACCTTTGTGGGTGGGCGGCGGCGTAGAGGGTTGCATTTGGGCATGGGTATCGGATGATCGGGCAAGGAACAGTGCAGGGGGCAGATGGTGTTTGAAACCCGCGGTTTGACGCCCGACACTTGGGACGATTTTGCCGATCTGGCGGCGCGGCATAACGGGGTTTGGGGCGGGTGCTGGTGCATGGGGTTTCACGCAAAAGGGCCGGGCTGGGGCGTGTCGGCAGAGGCGAACCGGGAAGAAAAGCGGGCGCTGGTGGCGGCCGGGCGGGCGCAGGCGGCCTTGGTCTATGAGGGGGCTGCCTGCGTGGGATGGTGCCAGTTCGGCCGGGTGGCGGAGTTGCCGCGGATCAAGAACGCAAAGGCCTATCAGCAGGGCCTGGCGGCGCTGCCGGATTGGCGGGTGACGTGCTTTTTCGTTGATAAGGCGCAGCGCGGGCGCGGGGTGGCCTTTGCCGCGCTGCAAGGTGCGCTGGGCCTGATGGCGGCGGCGGGCGGTGGTATGGTTGAGGGCTATCCGGAAGAAGTTGCGGGTCACGGCACGGCGGCATTTTTGCACAGCGGCACGCTGGCAATGTTTACCCGCGCGGGGTTTGAGCCAGAGCGCCGGATCGGCAAGGCGAAATGGGTGGTGCGGCAAACGGTTGCCAGCGGTTTGCGCAAGGATTGAGCCGTCGTTTCCGTTGGGTTTTTGGCCAGAGACAGGGCAACCTGACGTATTTGCGTAACCTTACCGGCAAAACGGCCCAAAGTGTGATGTGCTTGTTGCAGGTCGTGCATTTGGTGAGATTCGCCTTGCGTTTCCTTGTCTGCGGAACTGCAGGTGTTTACGGATTGGCTGATACTTTGTGTTTTCGCGTGAGTTTCTCATGGATGTTGTGGATGATCCGATGGACGGAGCCGGCGACGCTCTGACTTTGCAGGTCAATGAAACTGCAGCTGGGCCAGTGTCGCAGACCGCAGCCCAAATGGTCGCGCAGGGCCCTGCCCCTGACGTCGAGCGCGGTTTCCTCTATGCGACAACCGGGGCGCTTTACACCACCCTTGCGCGCAGGGCGGCCCGCAATCTGCGGGCTGTCATGCCCGACGCGGTCATTGACCTGTACACTGATCAGCAGATTTCTGATCCGGTTTTTGACTGCATTCACCAGACAAGCGACAGTTTCTTTCGTCCGAAGATCGAGGCGATGCAGCGTTCGCGATTCGCGCGCACGGTTTATCTGGATGCGGATACGATTGTGGTCGCGGATATTTCTGATTTGTTTCCCCTGTTGGATAAGTTCGATCTTGCCGCTGCGCACGCCTTGCATCGGGGGCGGCCAATGGGGGATATGGAGCTAACCGTTCCGGCGGCTTTCCCACAGTTCAACAGCGGCCTTGTGGTGCTGCGCCGGTCTGAGGCAACGCAGATGTTTCTGTCCCGATGGGGCGTTGAAATGCGTGCGACCGGGGCGGAGGCCGACCAACCGTCGATGCGCCGATTGCTGTTCAGCGGCAATTTGCGCATCGCAACGCTGCCGCCAGAATACAACCTGTTCCGGATGAGCCATCTGGATTTCATGGATCAAACGCTTGGTGCACCACGGATGCTGCACGTTCAGGCCTTGCACAATGGGCCTCCGGGTGATCCGGAGAAACCGTTTGATGTGGTTGAAGCGATTGGTGAGGAACGCGCGCGCCATCTGAGCGCCCTGATTGCGGCTGAACCGGCGTTGGGGGGGGACCGGTCGGTCAAAGTGGATAACTTGTTGCTTCAACGTTGGCAGGCAAGAGCCAAATACGCACCCAAGCCCACATTTTCGCGTCGTCTGGTGTCGGCATTGCGGCGGCGACTTGGTAGCAAAATGCTGCGTTGATGCGAGGGCTTCGACCTTTGGGGGTTTGAAACGTGGGGGCGGGCGCAGGCGGCGCTGGTCTATGCGGGGGCGGAGTGTGTGGGATGGTGCCAATTCGGCCGGGTGGCGCTGCCGGATTGGCGGGTGACGTGCTTTTTCGTCGATAAGGCGCAGCGCGGGCGCGAGGTGGCCTTTGCCGCCTTGCAAGGTGCGCTGGGCCCGATGGCGGCGGCGGGCGGCGGTATGGTTGAGGGCTATCCGGAAGAAGTTGCGGGTCGCGGCACGGCGGCATTTTTGCACAGCGGCACGCTGGCAATGTCTACCCGCGCGGGATTTGAGCCAGAGCGCAGGGTCGGCAACGCGAAATGGGTGGTCCGGCAGGTCGCGAGGGGAGCGGTTTGAGGGTGGGTGGTGGTAGGATGGGCAATATTGCCCATCCTACGGGGTCTGACTTGCTGCGCCGAGGGCGCGCGTTTTGGTGTCTGACGTAAGGTGGGCAATATTGCCCACCTTACCCCAAGGGTCAGACCAGCGACGGGTCGATGGTTTTGCAGGCGGCGACGAGGCCTTTGACTGCATCTACCGATTTCTGGAACATCGCGTTTTCGGCCGCGTCCATCTGGATTTCCACCAGACGTTCAACCCCACCGGCGCCGATGATCACCGGAACGCCGACATACATGCCGTCCAGACCGAAGGCACCCTTGACATAGGCTGCAACCGGCAGCAGGCGCTTCTGGTCCTTGAGATAGGCTTCTGCCATCTCGATTGCCGAGGCGGCGGGCGCGTAGAAGGCCGAGCCGGTTTTCAGAAGGCCAACGATCTCTGCGCCGCCATCGCGGGTGCGCTGGATGATGCCATCCAGTTTTTCCTGCGTGGTCCAGCCCATTTTCACCAGATCGGGCAGCGGGATGCCAGCCACGGTCGAATAGCGGGCCAAGGGCACCATGGTGTCGCCGTGGCCGCCCAGCACGAAGGCGGTCACGTCCTTCATCGAGACGTTGAATTCGGTGGCCAGGAAATGGCGGAAGCGGCCAGCGTCCAGCACGCCTGCCATGCCGACGACCTTGTTGTGCGGCAGGCCCGAGAATTCGCGCAGCGCCCAGACCATCGCGTCGAGCGGGTTGGTGATGCAGATGACGAAGGCGTTCGGGGCATGGGCGGCAAGGCCCTCGCCCACGGATTTCATCACCTTGAGGTTGATGCCCAACAGGTCATCGCGGCTCATCCCCGGTTTGCGCGGAACGCCAGCGGTGACGATGCACACGTCGGCGCCTGCGATGTCGGCGTAGGAATTGGCGCCTTTCAGCGTGGCGTCAAAGCCTTCGATCGGGCCCGATTGCGCGATGTCCAGCGCCTTGCCCTGCGGCGTGCCTTCGGCGATGTCGAACAGGATCACGTCGCCAAGTTCTTTGATGGCAGCAAGATGGGCGAGCGTGCCGCCGATCTGGCCTGCGCCGATCAGCGCGATTTTCGGTCTAGCCATGGGAATCCCCTCTAGGGTTTGCGAAGAATGACCCCGGTTTGTTAGGCGTATGCGCCGCGCCGCGCAAGCCTGCTGCACTGCGGCAAATTGCAAAGGCTGGTGCCTTGGCCCATGTTTGCGCTAAAGCGGGCGCAAGCGCATGGGGCGGGCAACGAGGGCGGGCATGGACGGGGCGTTATTCTGGAGCCTGGCGGTGTTGGCGGCGGTGCTGGTGGGCATGGGCAAGGGCGGGATGCCCGTGGTGGGCATGCTGTCGGTGCCGGTTCTGGCGCTGGTGGTGTCGCCCGTCACGGCGGCGGGGCTGATGCTGCCGGTCTATGTGGTGTCCGACATGTTCGGGCTTTACGCCTATCGCCACGCCTTTGACAAACGCGTGCTGGCGATCATGGTGCCGGGAACGACGCTGGGGGTGGGCTTTGGCTATTTCACCGCGACGCTGGTGCCCGAGGAACTGGTGACGGTGCTGGTGGGGATGATCGGGGTGGTGTTCGCGCTGAACCTGCTCCTGCGCCGCAAGGTGCAGGTTGCCCCGCGCGAGGCAAAGGTGGCGCCGGGGCTGTTCTGGGGGGCGATCACCGGCTTTACCAGTTTCGTCAGCCATTCCGGCGGGCCGCCCTATCAGGTTTACACCCTGCCGCTGGGGATGAAAAAGGCCGTTTATGCAGGCACTTCGACGATTTCCTTTGCCTATGTGAACGCGATCAAGCTGATCCCCTACTACCTGTTGGGTCAGATCACGCTGCATTCGCTGGAAAAGGTGCTGGTGCTGATGCCGGTGGCGGCGGTGTCGGTGTTCGCGGGGCCGGAGAAGGGGGACTCGGTGCGCGTGGTGGATGCGCGGTCCGGCGCGGAGCACGCGCGGCTGGACCACGCGTTGGGCGTGGTTGTGGAGCTCTTCTTCGCGACCACTGCGACGGGCACGGCGCACATCACCGCCGTCGCGAGCGACGGCGCGTTTGCGGTGTGGGCGTCCACCAACACGACCGAGCCGTGGCGATCCGTCTCGGCGGGGTTCCTGGGCTCGTCAAAGGCCTCGCGCTTGCTCCTCACGCGCCGCGCGCTCAGCGCGCCCTCGGGCTGGCCCGCGCCCGGGTTGGTGGGCATTCGACGCTCGTTCCCGGCAAACCAGGTGCAGCTCGTCGTGTTCACGCCCAAGGGCAACGACGCCGTCTCGAGTCTCCCAC
>CAMFLG010000139.1 GCA_945957495.1 uncultured Pseudorhodobacter sp.
GACCGGATCGAGGCGAACGAACAATTTGCAGCCGACGTGGCGCATGAAATCAAGAATCCGCTGGCTTCGTTGCGCTCTGCCGTGGGCACAATGCGTCTGGCCAAGCGCGAGGATCAGCGCGAAAAACTGCTGGAAGTCATCGAACATGACGTGCGCCGGATGGATCGTCTGGTGTCCGATATCTCTAACGCCTCGCGGCTGGACAGCGAACTTGTCAAGGAACAGGAAGAAGAATTCAACCTGATCAAGACCCTGGTGAACCTGACCGAATATCTGGGTCAGCAGGCCCGCGAAAAAGGCATCGAATTCATCACCGATTTCCCCAAGGAAACCATCCTGATTCATGGGCTTGAGGCGCGTCTGGCGCAGGTTTTCGTCAACCTGATCACCAACGCCACCTCGTTCTGCGAAGAGGGCGATGCGGTGCGCGTCTGGGCGCGGCGGCGCGAAAACCGCGTGCTGATCGTGGTCGAAGACACCGGCCCCGGGATTCCCGAACAGGCCTTGGCCAAGGTGTTCAAGCGGTTCTACTCTGATCGCCCGGCCAACCATTTCGGCAATAACTCTGGCCTCGGCCTGTCGATCTCGAAACAGATCGTCGAGGCGCATGGCGGCGTGATCTGGGCTGAAAACATCCGCCCCACCAATGCCGACCCCACCTCTGATCCTTTGGGCGCACGCTTTGTCGTGGGTCTGCCGGTTGACTGACCGGGCAGAGCGGCTGATCCTGCACGCCACTTGCGTCGCCGTCGAAGGCCGCGGCCTGTTGATCCTTGGCCCTTCGGGGTCGGGTAAATCGGCGCTGGCGCTGCACCTCATTGCCTATGGCGCACAATTGGTGGCCGACGACCGCACCGAAATCACCCGGCGGGGGGAGCGTCTGATCGCCACTTGCCCCGCCACCATCCGGGGCCGAATCGAGGCGCGCGGTCTGGGCATCCTTGCCACGCCCGCCCTGCCAGAGGCCGCGCTGACGCTGGCCGTTGACCTTGCGCAAGAAGAATCACATCGCCTTCCGCCGCGACGCAGCGTTTCTTTTCTTGGCACGACGCTGGACCTTGTTCTAGGGTCGCGGGATAACCACTTCCCTGCTGCGATGATGTGCTATCTGAAGGGCAGCAGAACCGAATGATGGACGGACGGGGCGTGCCGACAAGCTTGGAGACCAACAGCGAACATCAGCTGGTGCTGATCACCGGCCCGTCCGGGGCAGGGCGGCTGACGGCCATTCGCGCGCTGGAGGATCTGGGGTTCGAGGTGATCGACAACCTGCCGCTTAGCCTCGTGCCGCGCCTGATCGACGGGCCAACGCTGGGCCGCCCGATTGCGCTGGGTCTGGATGTGCGCAACCGCGATTTCAATCCCACCGCGCTGATCGAACTGATCGACACGCTGACCCGCGACCCGCGCGTTTCCCTGCAACTGATCTATCTGGATTGCAGCCCCGAAACCCTGACCCGCCGCTATTCCGAAACCCGCCGCCGTCACCCGATGGCCCCCACGGAAAGCCCGATTGACGGGATTCTGGCCGAAATCGACCTGCTCGCCCCGATTCGCGTGCGCGCCGACCACCTGATCGACACGTCAGAGATGTCGCCGCATGACCTGAAGGCCGAAATCGGCAGCTGGTTCCATCTGGGCGAAGCCTCGGCCATGGCGGTGTCGCTGCAATCGTTCAGCTACAAACGCGGCCTGCCGCGCGGGATGGACATGGTGTTCGACTGCCGCTTTCTGGCCAATCCGCATTGGGAACCCGACTTGCGCGCATTGGATGGCCGCAACCCGGCAGTCGCGGCCTTTGTCGCCAAAGACCCGCGCTTTGCCGATTTCATGGCCAAGCTGCAGGATCTGATCCTGATGCTCTTGCCCGCGCATCAGCAAGAGGGCAAGGCTCATCTTTCCATCGGTATCGGCTGCACCGGCGGGCAACATCGTTCGGTTGCAGTTGCAGAAAATTTGGCCAGGGTGCTTGCAGAAGCCGGCTGGCCAGTGTCAAAACGTCACCGGGAATTGGAGCGTAAGGCCGCCGCCATGCCCGGAACTGGAATAAGGGTAGCAGACGCGTGATCGGCATCGTGATCGTGGCACATGGCGGATTGGCGCGAGAGTATCTCTCGGCGGTAGAGCATGTGGTTGGCCCGCAGGCCGCCATGCGCGCGATTGCCATCGAGGATGATCACGACCGCGCCGCCAAACAGGCAGAGATTTGCATCGCCGCCGATGCGGTGGATCAGGGCGACGGCGTGGTGATGGTGACGGATATGTTCGGCGGCTCGCCCTCGAACCTGTCGCTGATGGCCTGCGCCGCCTCGGAACGCCGTATCCTTTACGGCGCCAACCTGCCCATGCTGATCAAGCTGGCCAAATCGCGCGACCTGCCCTTGGCAGAGGCGGTGACGGCCGCGCTGGACGCCGGGCGCAAATACATCAATTCTCTTGATCTGGGCGGAGGGGCGTGATCATGGCCGCGCGCGTGTTGAACATCGTCAACGAAAAGGGCCTGCACGCCCGCGCCTCGGCCAAATTCGTCGAGGTGGTCGAGGATTTCGACGCCAACGCCCAGGTGACCAAAGACGGCATGACGGTTTCGGGCGATTCCATCATGGGGCTTTTGATGTTGGCAGCCTCGCGCGGAACCTCTATTGAGGTGACGACCAGTGGCACTCAGGCAGCGGAGCTTTCCGATGCCTTGGCGGCTCTGGTTGCCAATCGCTTCGGAGAAGAGTTCTGAAGCGCCGGACGAGGAAGGCCAAGGCTTCGTGACTGACACGCCACAAAGATCGGATGAGGCGCTGCCGACCGCAGCGGTCCCTGTGGTTGACCGCCAATATGACATGCGGCGTCTGTCCTATGCCGGCACCTTCACCAACCCGTTCAAGGCGGGCACCATCCGCGCCATCGAATGGCTGACCGCCAAGATCACCCTGCTGCGCCTGATCCGCGATTTCGAAAAATCCGGCGCGCCCTTCGGCTCGCCGTTCTGGCCCAAGGCCATCAAGCATATGGGTATCCGGCTCGATACCCCCGACGAAGAGGTCGCGCGCATCCCCAAAACCGGCCCGCTCGTCGTGGTCGCCAACCATCCCAGCGGCCTTGTCGATGGCATGATCATGGCCGAACTGATCAACCGCGTGCGCCCGGATTTCAAGATCCTCACCCGCTCCTTGCTGACCGGCATCCCAGAGGTCGCCGAATTCATGATCCCGGTGCCGTTCCCGCATGAGGAAAACGCCCGCGAACTTGGTCTGGAAATGCGCCAGCAAACCATGGACCATCTGAAAAAAGGCGGCGCGATCATCCTGTTCCCGGCCGGAAAAGTCGCCATGTCGCCCGGCTATTTCGACACCGCGGTCGAGGCGGAATGGAACGTCTTTACCCACAAGATGATCCAACGCTCCGGCGCCACCATCCTGCCGATCCATTTCATGGGGCAGAACTCCCGCCTGTTCCTGATCGCGAACAAACTGTCCGACACTCTGCGGCAGGGCCTGTTGCTTTATGAAATCAAGCGGTCGCTGTTCAAACCGCAGCGCCCCTTCATCGGCCACCCGATCCCGGCTTCGGTGCTGGACGATTGGGAAGGCAACCCGCGCGGCTTTCTCGCTTGGCTGCGCCAGCACACGCTGGATCTGGGCACCCCCAACGAAAAGCCGTGGAACCAGAAGCCCTGATCAGACAATTTAGCCGGAGAGTATCGCGTTCGCCCCGGTCGGTGAATTAAATTGAACGCGACACGCTCTAAAATTTTCCTTCATCTTGGCGAAAATATCCTGGGGGTCCGGGGGCAAAGCCCCCGGCGCCAGCCGGTTCAGCGCGTCGGAACCGGCACTTCGCCGCGATAGTCATAAAACCCGCGCTGGGTCTTGCGCCCCAGCCAACCCGCCTCGACATATTTCGACAACAGCGGGCAGGGCCGATACTTGGTATCGCCCAAGCCCTCGTGCAGCACGTTCATGATCGCAAGGCAGGTGTCCAGCCCGATGAAATCCGCCAGTTCCAGCGGCCCCATCGGGTGATTGGCGCCCAGCTTCAGCGACTCGTCAATCGACTTCACCGATCCCACGCCCTCATACAGCGTATAAACCGCCTCGTTGATCATCGGCATCAGGATGCGGTTAACGATAAAGGCCGGAAAATCCTCGGCACTCGCCGCCGTCTTGCCCAGTTTGCCCACCACCGCCAGCAGCGTATCATAGGTTTCCTTGTCGGTCGCAATGCCCCGGATCAGCTCTACCAATTGCATCACCGGCACCGGGTTCATGAAATGGAACCCCATGAACTTTTCCGGCCGGTCGGTGCGGCTGGCCAGCCGGGTGATCGAAATCGACGAGGTGTTCGAGGTCAGAATCGTCTGGGGCGCCAGATGCGGCAGCAACCCGTCAAAGATCTGCTGCTTGATGTTCTCGCGCTCGGTCGCGGCCTCGATGATCAGGTCGCAAGGGCCCAACTCGGCCAGAACCAGCGTCGTCTTGATCCGCGCCATCGCGGCGGCCTTGTCCTCGGCGGCCAGTTTGCCCCGGCTGACCTGACGTTCCATGTTCTTGTCGATGGTCGCAACCGCCTTGCCCAGCATATCCGGGTTCACGTCGTTCAACAGCACATCATAGCCGGCCTGCGCAAAGACATGCGCGATGCCATTGCCCATCTGACCTGCTCCAACGATGCCGACCGTGCGGATATCCATGCGCGCGAACCCTTCTTGCTGCTTTGCGGCACAATACGCAGGCAAGCCGCCGCTTCGCAAGCATTTGCCGCAAATCCGCGCTTTAGCCTTTTGGAAAGGCGATTCGGGCAAGACTGGCCTTGGGTGAAGTGAATCTTGGGTGGGGTCTATGGCCTATATCTTTCCTGGCGAGGGGTCGCTGGACTATTTTCCATGCCATTATGGCAGTTCCCGGATCTTGTTCCGGGGACCAAAACGCGACACGGATCGCGCCTATGTCGCGGTTCTGGGCGGAACCGAGGCTTATGGCAAATTCGTGCCTGATCCGTTTCCCGACCTTCTGGAACGCGATCTGGGGCTGGCCGTCGCCAATCTGGGCTGCATGAACGCAGGCCCCGATGTGTTTCTGCACGAGGCGGCGTTGACAGAGGTTGCCACGCAGGCCTGTGCCACCATCGTGCAGATCACCGGTGCGCAAAACCTGTCGAACCGCTATTACACCGTGCATCCGCGCCGCAATGACCGGTTCTTGGCCGCCTCACCGGGGCTGAAGGCGCTTTATCCGCAGGTGGATTTCACCGAATTCAGCTTTACGCGCCACCTGCTGACCACCTTGCACCACGCCTCGCCTGACCGGTTTCAGGTTGTGGCAGACGAGTTGCGCACCGCCTGGCTTGCCCGGATGACCACGCTGCTGACCCGGCTGCGCGCGCCGGTGGCGCTGTTATGGATGGGCGATGTGCCGCCCCCTGCGCCCAGTCGCCGCGCGGCTGTCGGCACCGGCCCGGCACTGGTGGACGCCGATATGATCCGCGCCCTGCGCGTCCATGCCGCGGCCTATGCCGAGGTGGTGTTTTCCCCGCAGGCCCGTGCGCAGGGCGTGGCGGGCATGTCCTTCGGCCCGCTGGATGCGCCCGCCGCCGCACAGGTGCCCGGACCCCTGGCGCATCGAGAGGTCGCAAATCAGCTTTTGCCGCTGATCGAAGACCTGATCGCATGAAAAAGGGCGCCTGAAGGCGCCCTTTTCAGGTAGGGTGGGCAATATTGCCCACCTTACGCGTCAAAGCTTCGAAACCATTTCCGGCACGGCGGTGAACAGATCCGCCACCAGCCCGTAATCGGCCACCTGGAAGATCGGCGCCTCTTCGTCCTTGTTGATCGCCACGATCACCTTGGAATCCTTCATGCCCGCCAGATGCTGGATGGCCCCGGAAATCCCGACCGCGACATACAGGTTCGGCGCCACGACCTTGCCGGTCTGGCCAACCTGCCAATCATTCGGTGCATAGCCGCTGTCCACCGCAGCCCGGCTTGCGCCCACGGCGGCACCCAGCTTGTCCGCCAGGCTTTCAATCAGCGCAAAGCTTTCCTGCGACCCGACGCCACGACCACCCGACACCACGATGCCCGCGCTGGTCAGTTCCGGACGGTCGCTGGTGGCAACCTTGTCCTCAACCCAGGCCGAAAGACCGGATTCGCCCGGCCCGCCGATTTTCTCAACAGCCGCAGCCCCGCCCGCACCAACGGCGGTAAAGCTGGCGCCGCGCACCGTGAACACCTTCTTGGCATCCGCCGATTTCACCGTCTGCACGGCGTTACCGGCATAGATCGGACGCTCGAACGTGTCGGCGTCAACAACCGCCGTCACATCCGAAATCACCATCACGTCCAGCAGGGCCGCCACACGCGGCAGCACGTTCTTGTTGAACGCCGTGGCCGCGCCGCAGATATGGCTGTAGCCGCCCGCCAAAGCGACGACCAAGGCCGCGGTCGATTCCGCCATGCCGTGGCAATAGGCGTGATCCTCGGCGAACAGCACCTTGGAAACGCCCGACAGGGTTGCAGCCTCGGCGGCAGCGGCGTCGCCGCCCGTACCCGCCACCAGCACATGCACTTCGCCCAGACCGGCTACAGCCGCCAGCGTCTTGGCCACGGCATCCGTCGCCAGCTGACCCTCATTCACATCCGCAATCAGCAGAACGGCCATCAGATCACCCCCGCTTCGTCTTTGAGTTTCGCAATCAGCTCGTCCACCGATGCCACCTTGACGCCCGCCTTGCGGCCCGCCGGTTCCACCGTCTTGATCACCGCCAGACGTGGGGTCACGTCAACGCCGTAATCCGCCGGGGTCTTGGCGGCCAAAGGCTTGGCCTTGGCTTTCATGATGTTGGGCAGGCTGGCATAGCGCGGCTCGTTCAGGCGCAGGTCCACCGAAACGATCGTCGGCATTTTCACCGAAATCGTCTGCAGCCCGCCGTCCACTTCGCGCGTGACCACGGCCTTGTCGCCGTCAATCGCCAGTTCCGAAACGAAGGTCGCCTGCGACCAGCCCAGCAGTGCCGACAGCATCTGCCCGGTGGCATTCATATCATTGTCGATGGCTTGCTTGCCGCACAGCACGATGCCCGGGGCCTCGTCCTTGACCACGGCGGCCAACAGCTTGGCCACGGCCAAAGGCTCGATGTCGGTGTGAACGTTGTCGGTGGCTTCGATCAGGATGGCGCGGTCCGCCCCCATGGCCAAAGCCGTGCGCAGGGTTTCCTGAGACTGCTTGACGCCGATCGACACAACGACCACTTCCGTCGCCACGCCTTTTTCCTTCAAACGGATCGCCTCTTCCACGGCAATCTCGTCGAACGGGTTCATCGACATTTTCACGTTGGCCAGATCGACGCCCGATCCGTCCGCCTTGACGCGGACCTTCACGTTATAGTCGATCACACGTTTGACAGGCACCAGCACCTTCATCGCGCAAATCTCCATTCCAAGGCCCGAAAGGGCCGCCCAAGCTCTCGTGGCGGTCCTACCCGATTAGCCCGCCGGGGAACAGACCAAAACCGACGCCACCTGTCGCGCGGACGCCACGTTTTCAGGGAAAAAACCGCATGCCCGATCAACTGCGGTCAAGACAGGCAGGGTCGGCAATGGCATTTCTTGTGCAACGGAGGCCCCCATGTCCCTTGTCGGCAAAGCCCTTTGGCTGATCGAGACCAACCTTGCCC
>CAMFLG010000140.1 GCA_945957495.1 uncultured Pseudorhodobacter sp.
GGTGATCACCGCATTGGCCACCGCGAAGTATTCGGGCGAAACAGCGGCGGCCAGCAGCCACCATACCACCAAGGCCACGCCCACGATCAGCGCGTTGCCGGTGATCCGCGTCAGAATCGAGGTGATCGAGGTCAACTGCGGTCGGTAAATCTGCAGATGCGGTGACAGGGGGCGTTCCACCCGCTTTGCTTCGGCCATGCTTGATCCCTTCGTCCCGTTCTGGCCGCAGGGCCAAATCTACCCGCGACTCTCTCAGTCTTGCTTCTTCAATAGCGCGAAAATTCGCCCTGTCACCAAAAACGATGCCGCAGATGCACAATGTTTCCGCTAGCAAGTGCAGTTTTTCGCCATTGTGATCACAAGATTTTCTGCCGTGATCACAACCCGTGCCCTTCGAAACCCGGCCCGCGCCGCCGCAAAACCCTATTCGGCTTCCCACATGTCCTGCAAATTCTCGGCGTATTCGTTGCACATCGTAATGCTGCGCTGCTCCGGGTCATAGAAGGCATTCGGCTCGCCGCAATCGGCCACCACGACCGTGATCACCTCGGGCAGCCCGAAGCTTTCGTTCAGCGACGCCACCTCATCGGCCAGCAGATCGGCCAAGGGAACCCCCTCCTGTCCCGGCGCCATTTCCAAGCCATGATTGCCCGGCCCCGGCTCGGTTCCGTCCAACATCGCATACCAGGACTCCGAGGCAAGCGCGTATTCATCCGGGCAGCGCTCTGCCCGATCCGCGGGCAGTTCCAGATCCTGCGCCAGTTGCGCGCGCGCCTCGGGGTTGGCACCGTAAAACAGGCAAACCACATTGTAATAGCGCTGAATGTCCAGACTGTGTTCGTCGGCAAAGATCTGTTCGTCATCAAACCGTCCGGGTTGTGACGCCAGCAAGGCATAGCTGGTGGCGTCACTGGTCAAAATCTCGGCCGCAGCGTCCTCCTGCCAGATGTCATTCATCAGGATCACCGAAAGCGTATCTGCGGCATCCTCTTCCTTGCCCAGCACCGGCAGGGCCAGCACATCAATAAAGGCATGGCCAAGTTCATGGTAAAAGGTGGCGATCACCTCATTGGCGATGAAATTCGCCTCATCCTCATCTTCGGGAAATTCATAAATGCTGTCGGCCCCCGCCGCCGATGACAGGCCCAGCAGAACCGCCGAAATCATCAAAAGCCGTCGCATCATCCCCTCCCCCAACCACCACGAAAGCTGCCATACCCGCCCGCAACCGCTCCACCTTAGCGCAGGCCATCCGGCCCGAAAAGCTGCGGGAACAAGGCCGAAACGGCACAATGCACGGTGCGCTGCCCTTCTTCGCGCGAATAGGCTGCGCTTTGCGTCATCAGGTCCACCCAGACGCCCTCCATCACCACCCGGATCACCCGCGCCATCAGCGCCGCATCGCCGCCCCGCCCGGTTTTCGCCGCCAGCTCCTGCGCAAGACGCTCCAGCAGCGCGATATAGGCCTCGTCGTTCGATCCGCATTTCTCCTGATACAGCGGCCGACAGCTTGCCTCACCCCAGAACGCGCACCAGGCGGCAAGCCGGTTCGGCGTGCAAATCTCGGGGTTGAAATCCGCACGGATCAGCGCATCCAGCTGCTCTTCGGGCTCCGGCCCCGCCGCCTCCAGCGCGCGGCCCCAGTTGTCGCGGTATTCCTCTGACATATAGGCCAGCGTTTCGGTCAGCAGGCTTTCCTTGGTCTGAAAGTGAAAATTCACCAGCCCATGGCTCAGCCCCGCCTTCCTGGCCACCTCCGTCAATGTCGTGCGGGCATAGCCGCGCTCAGCCACCACTTCGATGGTCGCCTCGATCAACTGTTTGCGCCGGGCGTCCCGCGGCAGTTTGCGCGGCGGTGGCGGGGGGGCGGCGTCCATCGTTATCCTTTCGGTCAAAAATCCTGACCTCATTATCCGAAATCCGCCTGTAGCAAAGCAGGAATTTTTTCTGATTGACAGCACAGTCAAAATCCTGCGACGATCTGACCATCAAGAAATACCAGGTAGACCCCATGGCAACCCTGCCCGTCCGCAATCTGACCAAGTCCAACGCGCAGTATCAAAAGGCGGTCAAACGCCTGCCCTTGGGCGTGTCGTCCACCTTCCGCTATTGGGGCGATGACCGGACGATCTATGTCCACCACGGCAAGGGCGGTCGCACCTGGGATATCGACGGCAACAACTATGTCGATTACCGCCTTGGCTACGGCCCGGCGATTCTGGGCTATGCCGACGACCGCGTGGATGCGGCAGCCAAACGCGGCATGGAGGTGGGTGGCGTCTTTGCCCTTTCGACCGAACGCGAGTTGGTCGTGGCCGACCGCATCGCATGGATGGTCCCAGCCGCCGAACTGGTGCGCTTTTCCAATTCAGGAACCGAGGCGGTGATGGCCGCCCTGCGCCTCGCCCGCGCCTATACGGGCCGTGAATCCTATCTGCTGGTCGAAGGCGGCTATCATGGGCTGTTCGACGCCGCGATGTGGATGTCGAATATGGAGGAGTGGGATCTGGGATCGAACACCGACCCCGATCTGGTGCCCTACGGCAAAGGCATTCCGCAAACGATCAAGAAACTCGCCCACATCACCCCGATGAACGATTTCGAACGGCTGGAGGATGCGTTCCGCAAACACGGCGACAGCCTTGCCGCCATGCTGATCGAACCCATACAAGGCAACTGCTGCGGGATCATGGCTCAGGTCGAATACGTCAAACTCGCCCGCGCGCTTTGCACCAAATACGGCGTCATGCTGATCATTGATGAGGTGAAATCCGGCTTCCGCGTTGGCAAATCCGGTATTCAGGGCCTCATGGGTGTCACCCCCGACATCACCACCTTCGCCAAGGCCGTCGCCAACGGCTATCCGATTTCCGTGGTGGCGGGGCGTGAAGAGGTGATGCGCCATTTCCGCTATGGCGGGGCCAGCCACGGCGGCACCTATACCGCCCATTCCGTCAGCCTTGCCGCAGCCGAAGAATGCCTGCGCATTCTGGATGAAACCCCGGCGCTTGAAACCCTTGCCACCCACGGCCAAAACCTGATGACAGGGGTTTCCAAAATCCTTGACGCGCGCGGCATCGTGCATTCCTACACCGGGCATCCGTCGATGTTCGGCCTGTTCTTTGCAGAAAAGGCCCCCGACAACTATCGCGACTGGAAGACCTCGGATTATTCCTTCTACGATCAGATGGCCTATTTCCTGCACGATCTGGGGATCATTGTTGAGCCCGACAGCCGCGAGCCATGGTTCATGTGCGAGGCACACGGGCTGGACCCCTCTTGCCTGACCGATACGCTGAAGGCGGTGGAAACCGCTGTTGATTTGACCCTTGAACATATGGCTGCCGCAGAATGATCTATGATGCCGTCATCATCGGCGCCGGCCATAATGGCCTTGTCGCCGCTTGCTACCTTGCCCGCGCGGGCCTGAAAGTCTGCGTGGTGGAAAAGAACGACTGGGTCGGCGGCGCCGCCGTCAGCCGCTCGCTTTACCCCGGCTTCACCTATTCCAACTGTTCCTATGTCAGCAGCCTGTTCCGGCCAGAGATCATGCGCGATCTGGAACTGCCGAAACCTGGGCTGCAGTTGATACCCTACGAGGGGGGCGCCATGTTCACCGAAGGCGGCGATTACCTTGGCATGCACCGCGACCATGACGCCAACCGCCGCGAATTCGCCCGCCATTCCAAACGCGACGCCGAGGCTTATGACCGTTACGCCCGCGACGTGCTGCGTCATTGCCGCTTCATCCGCCCGATGTTGATGCGCACGCCGCCGGACCCGTCCTCTTTCCGCCCGCGCGATCTGTCGGAACTGGCCTGGCTTGGCAAACAGATGTTCGGCCTTTCAGAAGCAGCCATGTATGACATGATCCGGTTCTGGACGATGTCGATCAGCGATTATCTGGACGAATATTTCGAAAGCCCGGTGATCAAGGCCTATCAGGCGGTGGCGTCGATCATCGGCACCGCCCTTGGCCCGATGTCGCCCGGCACCGCCTATGTTCTTTTGCATCACGCCATGGGCGATGTGGATGGCAACGTCGGCGCCTGGGGCTTTGCCCGGGGCGGCATGGGGTCGATCACCAAGGCGCTGACAGCCTCACTGCAGGAAAAGGGCGGCGAGGTGCGCGTGGGCCATGGCGTGGAACAGATCCTCGTCAAGAATGGCCGCGCCGTGGGCGTCGTGCTGTCGAACGGCGATGAGGTTCACGGCAAGCGCGTCGTCTCCAACATGGATGTCAAACGCACCTTCCTGAAACATGTCGAGGAAAAGGAACTCCCCGGCGATTTCCTCAAGCGTGTCCGCAACTTCAAGGTCCGTGGATCATCGGGCAAGCTGAACATCGCCCTTGATCGCGCACCGAAATTCACCGCGCTGCCGGAAAACTCTCCACACATGAAGGGCGACATGCACTTCACGGATTCCATCGAGAAAATGGAACGCGCCTATGACGACTGGAAATCCGGGCATTTCAGCGTCGATCCGTTTCAGGACATGATGATCCCCACCATGATGGACCCGACGATGACCCCGCCGGGCAAGCATTTCATGTCCTGTTTCGTGCAATACGCCCCGCCCAAGATCGAAGGGCAGGATTGGACCGATGCCGACCGCGACGCCTTCGGGCAAACCTGTCTGGATCAGATCGAAAAATACGCCCCCGGCTTCAAAGACAGCGTGTTGCACGTCGAAGTTCGCACCCCGCGTGAACTGGAGGCAGAGGTTGGCCTGACCGAAGGCAACATCTTTCAAGGCGAACTGACCTTTGATCAGTTGCTCTTCAACCGCCCCGTGCCGGGATATGCGCAATACCGCAGCCCGATCAAGGATCTGTGGATGTGCGGATCCTCCACCCATCCCGGCGGCGGCGTCATGGGCGCCCCCGGCCGCAACGCCGCTGCCGAGATTCTGCGCGATATCCGCACGCCCGCAAAAGACATGAGTGACGCCTATGCCATCCTTTGACGTGATCCTGATCGGCGGCGGCACCAACGGCCTCGCCTGCGCTGCCCGCCTGCAAAAGGCGGGCCGCCGCGTGCTGGTGCTGGAATCCCAGTCCGCCCCCGGTGGCGGTGCCTTGGGCCGCAGCTTTGTCCCCGGCTTCCGCGCCCCCGCCCTTGCCCATATCGCCAACCAGATCGACAGCCGTGTTCTGTCCGGCATGGATCTGGACCGCCACGGCCTGAAACTCGCCGCGTCGAACCTCACCTCCACCGCGCTGTCGCCCGATGGCAACCATCTGGTGCTGCAAGGCGCGGCTGGGGCCACCCTGACCGGCACCATCTCGGACGCCGACCGCGCGGCATGGAAGGCGCTGCGCCAGCAGCTTTTGTCCTTCGCCGCCGTCATGGCGCCGTTCAAGCAAATGACCCCGCCCCGTTTGGCCAAGGGCACCAGCAACGAATACCTGCGGCTGGCCAAGCTTGGCCTTGGCGTGCGCGCCCTTGGCAAGGCCGAATTCCGCGAATTTCTGCGGATGTTCCTGATCAATGCCGCCGACGTGCTGAATGACGAACTTTCCGACGATCGCCTGAAAGGCCTGCTTGGCTTTGACGCCACCTTGGGCTCCTGGCTTGGCCCGCAATCGCCCAACTCGCTGATCCTGCTGCTCAACCGTCTTGCGGGCGAGGCTGCGGGCCAAAAGGCCGCCCTTGCCCTGCCCGCAGGCGGCATGGCAGCGGTGGCCGAGGCGATGGCAAAATCCGCCGTGGCCGCTGGTGTCACCATCCGCAGCAACGCCCCGGTCGCCCAAATCCTGATCGAAGCCGACCGCGCCACCGGCGTCCGCCTGGCCAGCGGTGAAGAACTGCGCACCGCAACCGTCATTTCGGCCATCAGCCCGAAAACCACCTTCCTGTCCCTCATCGGCCCGCGCCATTTGGACACCGGCTTTACCAACCGCATCCGGGCGCAGAAATCGCGCGGTGGGGCGGCGAAACTGCACCTCGCGCTGAAATCCGCGCCGGATTTCCGTGGTGCCGATCTGAAATCCCGCCTTGTCATCGCGCCAAGCCTGCGCGCAGTCGAAAACGCCTACAACCCGGTGAAATACAACGAGGTGCCAAGGGCCCCGGTGATGGAAATCACTCTGCCCTCTGCGTTCGAACCCGGCCACGCCCCCGATGGCCAGCACCTGCTTTCCGCCATCGTGCAATTCGCCCCGCATGACCCCAAGGCCGGCCACGACGCCGCCCGGGCCGAGATGCTGGCGAACTGCATGGCGCAACTGGAAACCTACGCCCCCGGCATCGGCGCTCTTGTCACCCACGCAGAACTGCTGATGCCCTATGACATCGAGGCGCAGTACGGCATGGTCGGCGGCAACTGGCACCACGGCGAACTTGCCGTCGAACAAATGCTGTTCCTGCGCCCCGTCCCCGGCATGGCGCAATACTCCACCCCCATCGGCGGGCTCTGGCTGGCCTCTGCCGGAACCCACCCCGGCGGCGGCATCTCGGGTGCCGCAGGCTGGAACGCCGCAGACCGGATCATCAAGGAGGGCCGGGCATGAACGCGGACCCGAAACTGCACTACCTGACGCCGCTGAAACAAACCCCCTTCCACCCCCGCACCGCCGCGCACAACCGGCTGAACGACTGGGGCGCCTGGGGCGGCTACACCACCGCATTGTCCTTCGAGGACGATGCGATGGAATACACCGCCATCCGCAACGCCGCCTCAGTCTATGACCTGTGCCCGATGGTGAAATACCGTATCACTGGCCCGGATGCGACGGATTACCTGAACCGCCTGACCGTGCGCAACGTCGCCAAACTGTCCGTGGGCGGCGTGCATTACACCGTCTGGTGCGATGACGCGGGCAAACTGGTGGATGACGGCACGCTGTTTCACCTTGGCGATCAGGATTACCGCATCTGCTGTCAGGAACGCCACCTGCCATGGCTTCAGGATTCTGCCTTCGGGTTCGACGTGAAGATCATCGAGGAAACCGAGGAAATTGCAGCCATTTCCCTGCAAGGCCCCACCTCTGCCGAAGTACTGAAAGCCGCAGGTTTCGATGTTTCCACCCTGAAACCCTTCCGCATGGCAAGCTTTCCGCTGCAAACCGGAACCCTGACGATTTCCCGCACCGGCTTCACCGGCGATCTGGGATACGAGCTGTGGACAACCCCAGATCTCGCCCTGCCCTTGTGGGACCATCTGTTCGCGGCGGGTGCCCTTTATGGCCTGCGCCCCATCGGCACCAAGGCCCTGAACCTCGCCCGGATCGAGGCTGGCTTCATCATCACCAACATGGATTTCGTCCCCGCCCATCAGGCCGTGCGCGAAGATCGCACCCGCTCGCCGCTTGAAATGGGTCTGGATTGGATGATCGACTGGGAAAAAGGCCATTTCACCGGCCGCCGTGCCCTTCTGGCCGAACGCGACACATCCGCATCGAAATGGGCGCTGGTGGGCCTTGATATCGAAGGCAACGTCTCCGCTGAAGGTTCGCTCTTGTATCACAACAAGAAGACCGAGGCTGGCTTCATCACCGCCGCCGCATGGTCGCCCACCACCAAGCGCAACCTCGCCATCGCCCATGTCGAACAAAGGTACAAGAACAGCGATAACCTCTGGGTCGAAATTTATGCCCTGCGAGAGCTGCAATATGTCAAA
>CAMFLG010000141.1 GCA_945957495.1 uncultured Pseudorhodobacter sp.
CCGCTCGACCAAGGCGTTCGACCGCCAGCCGCGCCCGTCGATCACCTGTTCGTTCGCCAGCACGGTCATATCAACCGGATCCCAGTTCACCACCGCGTTCTTGCGGTAAACCAGCCCCTTTTCCATCATGTCGATGAACATCGCCTGCTGCTGGCCGTAATATTCCGGGTCGCAGGTGGCGAATTCGCGGCTCCAGTCGATCGACAGGCCCAAGGGTTTCATCTGCGCGCGCATGTCGGCGATGTTGCCGTAGGTCCAGTCCTTGGGATGGCCGCCGCGTTCCATCGCGGCGTTCTCGGCGGGCATGCCGAAGGCGTCCCAGCCCATCGGGTGCAGCACCGAAAACCCCTGCGCGGCCTTATAGCGGGCCACCACATCGCCCATGGTGTAGTTGCGCACATGGCCCATGTGGATGCGCCCCGACGGATAGGGGAACATCTCCAGCACATAATATTTCGGCTTGGCCGGATCGTGCCGCGCGGTAAAGCTGCCCGCCGCATCCCAGGCGGCCTGCCACTTTGGTTCGATGGTCTTGGGTTCATAGCGCGACATGTCTGGCCTCATCAAAGCGTCGTCGCGGCAATACACCGTGAAACCGGGGCAGGTCCAGCCTGCCACCCGGTTGTTTCACGCAATATTCGGTGTTTGCGGCCCGGCTTACAGTTTGGTGTCGGCGATCCGCAGTTGCCGGGCACGCGACAGAATCGCATCCTCGACCGCCTTCAGCGTTTCCGGCGATACCGCCGCACCGCCTTTGGTCTGCATCGCCAGCTTCAACGACCGCGCATCCAGCGCCGGGTCATTGACGTAAACCGTGGCGCGGTAGGCCTTGTTGCCCCCGGGCACGGTGCCATAGCCGGTCACGATCACGCCGGTGAAGGGATCAACCGACTCAATCGGCAAGAAGCTCAGCACATCCAGAGAGGCGTTCCAGATATACTTGTTCACCTCAACCGTGGTGTTGCTGCTGTTGCTACCGAACAGCCCGAAGATGCTGCTGTTCTTGCGGTCAGGGTCATAGTAGTTCTGGGCGGCGTTGTCGTAGAATCCTTGCGTCCCCAGCGCGGCCACATAGGCATCCACCTGATCTTGCCCGGCATTTCCCGAACCTTGCAGCGAGGTATTGTACGGGTTCGCGCCATCCGCCACTGCGGCCTGTTGCGCAGGGGTCTCACCGCCAAGCCCCGAAAAGCCGCCGCCACATCCGGCAACGCTCAAAGACGTCGCCACGGCGATTCCGATTCGAGACAGGCGAGTTAACAGCATCCGGTCCCCCGATGATGACTTTGCGCCTGTCTATCGAAGAGGCTCCGGACTGCCAAGGGTTTTCGCCCCTTCCGGGTGGGCTAGATTCGCGCAGCGGCCACATTCGGCGATGCAATCATGCACAAACAAGCGCCTTTAAGTGCGGATGCGCGCGCACATGTGTTTATCAAGGCCAAGGGGCGGCAGATGCCGGGCATCACTGTGGCAAGACTGCACCATCACGGCGGTCTTTCCCCCCGGCGGTATGGTTCGCGTTGCAAACTGCGGCCCAAGTGGTGAAAAAGACTGCATACCCAATTCGGATTCCCCTGAGCTGGGCCGCACCTTTGATAGACAAACGAGGGAAACCTATGAAAAAGATTCTTCTTGCTACCACCATGCTGACGGCGACCGCAGGTATCGCTTCGGCTGAGATGAGCGTAACCGGCACCGCCCGTATGGGTGTTGTGTCTGACGTCGTCACGACCTACAGCAACATCACCGAAGAAGGCTACGACTCGACGAGCAGCGTTCAAGCTGCGTTTAGCTCGCGTTTCCGCGTGATCTTCACCGGTTCGGGCACAACCGACGGCGGCCTGACCTTCGGTGCGACCGCTCGCGCTGATAACTCGCCGATCGGCCTCAGCTTCGACTCGACCAGCGACCTGATCGTTGGTGGCGGTGCAACCGGCAACCGTTGGCAGACCGCTGGTACCGTGTACTTGGCTGGCTCCTTCGGCACCCTGACCATGGGCGACACCGGCAACGCCGCTGACGACCTGGTTGGCCAAGTCGCTTACGTCGGTTACACCTCGCTGAACAGCTGGAACGAAATCGGCAACCTCGACCGTGACCTGACCGGCGTTGAGTACTCCTACTCGATGAACGGCTTCACCGTTGCTTTGGGTGCTGGCCAGACCTACAGCCCGGCTGCCAATTTCTTGGACGCAACCGGCACTCTCGACCCGGCCGATGTTCAGGCTCTCTATGACCGTGGCAACTTCTGGGCGTTGGGTGCCAAGTACGCAACCGACTCGTTCTCGGTCGCTTTGGGCTACCAGTCCAACAACAATGCTGACATCGTTTCGTTGTCGGGCAGCTACACCGTGTCGGGCTTCACCGGTATCCTGAAAATCGCTGACGACAGCCGCGTTCAGGACACCGAATGGGCAATCTCCGGTCAGTACGCCATGGACGGCGGCATCGGCCTGGTTGCTTACTACAACAGCGACACCCAAGGCTGGAACGGCATTGGCGTTGATACCACCGCTGGCGCTGCTTACGGTGCTGGTGCTTCCTATGACCTCGGCGGCGGTGCATCCGTTGTCGGCGGTATCGCCCAGCGCGATGGCGACGGCATCGGTTCGATCTTCGACCTCGGCGTTCAGATGTCCTTCTGATCTTAGGATCAAGGAATGTGGAAAGAGCGGGCCTTGTGCCCGCTCTTTTCATTTGGTGCGGGCGTCTGATGATTTCGGATCGCTGCAAAAGCAAAACCCCGCTGCGGAACCGCGCGGGGTTTTGCTGTTTTGAAGATGGATCGAGTCAGGTCTTGCTCTTGCCGAAATGTTCGATCAGCGGCGCAAGATAGGGCGCAAAGCCGCGCCACTTGTCGCTGCTGCCCTGATAGATCCCACTGCGCACCTGCCGCACCGACGCGGTGCGAACCTCGCGCTTGTTGTCCTGCGGCGCAAGGCAGGCTGGATCAAACGGCAGACCGCAATAGTCCAGCACCGCGCGGATATTGGCCTCGGGGTTGCGGGTCAGCGCTTCATAATCCACGTCGAGGAACTCACCGGGATAATCCGCCCGCCATTCCGCCATCAACCCATCATACAGATCATAAAACCCCGCCGTGTCTTCCAGCGAATTGGCATAACCGTTGCCGGTCTGGGTGAAGTGGTTCTTGTAGATTGACCAGCACACCGCCACCGGATCGCGCCGCATGTGCAGGATGATCGCCTCGGGGAGGGCCTTGCGGATCAGTCCGACAAAACGAAAGTTCGCAGGCAGCTTGTCTATGACATAGGGTTCATCGCCGGGCTGGGCATCGATCACTTGCAAATATGCATCCCGGATACGTCGCAGCGCCGCCTCATCAAAAGGGCCGCTGCATGTCAGGTATTCGGTGTTTGCCAGCCGAGGCAGGACGCTGAGTTCCCCGGCGCCGGTCACAAGCGGGTGACTGGACAGGATCTGTTCCATCAGCGACGTGCCCGACCGCATCATGCCCAGCACAAAGATCGGACGACGCGGCAGCTTCGGATCGACTGGCAGCGTCACCCCCGCGCCCGCCGCAAAGCGTTTGCGCAGGTCGGCAAAAACCGTGGCATCCTTGGAAAGGTCGTAAGGCGCCTTGGCCTTGGTGCGATCATTGCCGGCCTTCAATTGACGGAAGCTTTCATCGACATCACCGATATCCTCCAGCGCCTTGGCAAGGCCGAAATGCAACGCGGTCTTTTCTTCTTCATCCAATGCAGCGTCGCCCTCAAGCGCCTGCATCTGCGCAATCAACGGGTCGCCCGCCACAAAGTCCCGCGCGCGGCCAAGGTTGAAAAAGCTGATCGTTGATTTCGGATTGTGGCGCAGGGTTTCTTCCAGCAATTCAATGGCTTTGGGCATGTTACCCATGGAAAGGTAGGCGTTGCCTAGGTTGGCCATCGCCCGCAAATTGTCGGGATGGGCCGCCAAGACCTCAGACAACACCACCACCGCGCGTTCGCTGTCGTAGTATCCCAGCCCCACGCCCAGATCAATTTTCGCCTCGACATCACCCGGCTTGAACGCAAGGTAACGCTCCAGAACCTCTGCCGCAGCCTCCCCTTGCTTCAGATGCATCAGCGCATGGCCTTTCATCCGCAGGGCGGGCGCAAAATCCGGATGATACTGCAGCGCAGCGTCCAGAACCGCCAGCGACTGTTCTGTCTCGCCCGCCATCCCCAGCGCATTGGCCAGGTTCAGGCTGGCTTCCTTGAACTTCGGGTCCAGTTTCAGCGCCCCGCGCAATTGGATGATCGCGGCGGGCAGCATCCCTGCCTCGATCAGCGCGCCACCCAGAACGCCCTTCGGCCAAGGGTGCTTTGGGTTCAGCTTGACGGCGGCGGCGATTTCTTCCACCGCAAGCCCAAGGCCAAGCCGCGATTTCACGGTCATGAAATGCTGCAGATGCGCCGGGCCAAAGCCCTGCGGCGGCAGGCCGGTCAGCCGCTTTTGCGCCTCGGCCAGCCCGGTCAGCAGGCGGGGATTGTCGGGATACACATCCAGCGCCTGCAACAGCGTCACCCGCGCCACGTCAGCCTGGCCCGCCTTGATCTGGGCCTTGGCCGTGCGCAATTGCTGGTCGATATTCAGGCCCATGGCTGTCTCCGTCGCCCCTTGGTTTGCAGTCTTATTAAGCGGGCAGGGGGGCAACATCAACCAAAGCGAACGGCTTTTCTTTTCGCTGCGTCTGTGGCCAAGTGCCCCAAAACGGGGGCCATTATGTCATTGCAGGAAATCACCCAACGCATCCGCGCCGCCGAGGCCAGATTTGGCCGCGAACCGGGGTCGGTGCAACTGATCGCGGTCAGCAAGGTGCAGCCAGAGCAGCGCGTGCGCGCGGTCTTGGCGGCAGGGCATCGGCTGTTCGGTGAGAATTATGTGCAAGAGGCGCAAGCGAAATGGCCCGGCTTTCGCGCCGAATTCGGGCCGGTGGCGGTGCATATGATCGGCCCGCTTCAGACCAACAAGGCCAAGGTTGCGGTCGAACTGTTCGACGCCATCCATTCGGTGGATCGCCCTTCGCTGGCGGAAAAGCTGGCGAAACTGGCGCAGGCGCGCGGGGCCAGCCCTTCGCTGTTCGTGCAGGTCAACACCGGGTCAGAGCCGCAGAAGGCCGGGGTTTTGCCGGGCGATCTGGATGGGTTTATCGCCAGTTGCCGCGCGATGGATCTGCCCTTGGCCGGGTTGATGTGCATTCCGCCAGAAGGCGAAGATTCCGCCCCCCACTTCGCCGCCTTGGCCCGCATGGCCGCCGCCAACGGGTTGACCAGCCTGTCGATGGGGATGAGTGGCGATTTCGAATCCGCCATCGCCGCCGGGGCCACGCATGTGCGCGTGGGTTCCGCGATTTTCGGCGCGCGGGCTTACGCCTAGCCCAAGCCCAGGCCCGCCTCGCCCTAGCTGCCACGGCAAGCCACGACGCTTCAGTCGCCGAACGCTGCGAAGAGTCAAAAATCCGCCACATCACCCACTACCGAACATCGATCCAAATGAGAATCTGCGGGACTATGGAAAACTGGTGCTGGGTGCATATGGCGTAGGATTCCACACTCAGCTGGCGTAGTCCCCTAGGGCCTGACGGAAAAATACCAGCCCAAAAGGATAAGAATCCGGTTGTCAGCCGCCGTGTCGGGCGATTAGCTGTTGATGTACCCGTAGGGGAGAGTGAGAGTTGATCGCCGTCGGAAAGCCAACAGATGGCGAAGCCGCCGCTTTCCCCTCCTTCCACCCACCTGAAATATTGAAGAAAATCGACACCCTGCGCGCGCAGGTCCGCAAGAGCATTGGCAAGGTGGCGAGGGGACTGCCGCGAAACCGGCCTCAGACGCAGTCCGATCTGAAACCCATGATGCTGGAGCCGCTGATCCGCGACCGCATCGCCATTGCCCATCCTGCCAACGCCGAGCCCGGTGCGCTGGTGGATCTATCGGGCTTTGCGATCTGGGCCAGCGTGTTGGACGGGGGGGAAACCAAGATCCGTGAGCAAATCATGGCTGGCGTTTGGCCGATCCGCCTGAAGGCAGAGGGGCGGACTGCGGCGTTGGTTGAGGGCGGGCAGCAGGTGAAGTCGCTGGCCGAGGTTCAGTATGGCTATGCCGGCCAGACCCCGTGGAAGGAAACGGCGAACGCCAACAAAGCGTCTTATTCCGATGGGAGAATGCCTTGAAAATTACACTTCGCCTTGTTGCCCTGCTGCTCTGCCTCGGCTTGCTGTGGCTTTGGTTCGCGCTGCGGCCCTTTGCCGAAGTGTTCCTTGGCGTGGGGCATGAGCGCCACGAATGGAACCAGAAGCTCACCCTCACTGTCGAAACACCCCAAGGCGAGCGAGCCGGTTCGGCCGTGGTGAGGGTCGTCGCCGACTTCGGTCAACGGCTAAGCGGCAACGAGGTTGCCTATGGATATCAGGGCGAGGCGACGGCGGTCGAGGTGGCGTCCGGACGCTGGCTGTTCGCCCTGATTGGGGGATCAGAGGAGCGATTCTATTGGGCGGCGCGTGAACGTTTCGGCGATAAGCCGCGCGCAGAATGGCTCTACGAAATTCCCAAGCAGACCGAACCCCTGACGTTAGTTGGCAAGTCAATCCCGTTGCTCGTCACCTTCGACGATATCAATGATCCGAAAAGCGTACGCCGGGTCGATCCCGCCTATCTGGCAGCCAGCCTCGGGCCGGGGGTGCGCCTGAAGGCGGTGACGCTGGCCGTGACGGAGGAGCCGGTCACTGACGGGAAGATCGAGGCGATTCTGGGTTGGTTCCCCAAATATGAAAACCTCCAATTGGACGGTGATCGATACAGATCGGCAGAGTCGCCGTTCCCATTTGCGAATGAATTGAACAGATTGGATTTCAAGAGGAATTTCAAATGACAATTTCCAAAGAGCTTTTCTCGCCATTCTGTCGATGGATTCCTACAATCGCGGCTATGGGGTTGGCGTAGCAGATGGCGGAGAGGGCGATACCGATGGCCTTGGCGGCGGCACTCTTGTTAGCAGTGCGAGCGTTTCAAACAGTCTGACGCCGAAGCCGGAACGCCGGGCGTTGTCCAGGATTTCTACGCCTAAGTCAGCCAAACCCGCCCAAACGGCGGCAGGGTCAGCTGATCGCCGTGCAGATGCACTGGCGCATCTGACAGCGCGTCGTGAAACGCGGTTACGCCATTGGCCCGCAGCCAATCGCCGGACAGATGCTGCCAGCCCTCGGAAAAGTTGAACAAGCATAAGATCGCCGCCGTCGGCGCCTGTCGCTGCACCGCAAACACCGGGGCCAGCCCGCTTGTCAAAATTCGCGTCGGGTGGCCGCCGTGCAGATCAGGCGTGGCGCGGCGGCGGGCCAGAATGTGCTGCACCCCCAGAAACGCGCGTGAGGCGAGACCCTCGCCGGAATGGCGCGTGGCCGCAAGCGCCCAATCCATCCGGGGCCGATGCACCCAACGACTGTCATGCGCGTGGTCGGGGTTTTGCAAATAGCTGTAATCGTTCAGCATCGCCAGTTCGTCCCCCATATAGATCAGGGGAATGCCGCCAAAACCGGCGATCAACGCATGGCCCAGCAGGATGCGCTGCAGCGCCGCCTCTTTCTCGGCCTCGGTGCTGGCC
>CAMFLG010000142.1 GCA_945957495.1 uncultured Pseudorhodobacter sp.
GCTCTGCCCCGGACCCCGGAGTATTTATGCCAATGTGAAAGGGCATGAGATGAGCGAAGTTGGTGAAGTCTGCGAACCGGTGCGGTCGCGGCGGTCAGGTGGGCGTGAGGCGCGGGTGGCGATGCGGGCAGCACCCCTGGCGGATGATGTGCGTCCGGTACGGCCCGGCATGGCGGGGGGGCAATACAAGCCGCTGACCGAGGCGGGCATCGCGCAGATTCACGAAAGTGCCCTGCAGGCGCTGGAGCAGATCGGCCTGTCACAGGCGCCACCCTCGGGCGTGAAGATTTTGACAGAGGCCGGGGCCATTCAGGGCGATGACGGCCGCATCCGGTTTCCGCGGGCGCTGGTCGAGGATATGCTGGCGGTGGCGGCGCGCAACATCACCCTGCACGCGCGCGACCCCAAGCACGATCTGCACCTGTCGGGCACCAATGTGCATTTCGGCACGGCAGGGGCGGCGGTGCATATCGTCGATCCGATCACGCTGGATTACCGCGAATCGACGGCGCAGGATCTGTATGACGCGGCGCGTCTGGTGGACAATCTGGACAACATCCATTTCTACCAGCGCACCATGGTTTGCCGCGACGTGGTGGACAACAAGGACATGGACCTGAACACGCTTTACGGCTGCCTTGCGGGCACCAAAAAGCATGTCGGCACCTCGTTCAGCGATCCGTCCCATGTCGCCGATTGCTTTGACATGATCTACACCGTTGCGGGCGGCGAAGAGAAATGGCTGGAGCGGCCCTTCGTGTCGAACTCCAACTGCTTTGTCGTGCCGCCGATGAAGTTTGCCGAGGAAAGCTGCATCACCATGGAGGATTGCATCCGCCGTGGCATGCCGATGCTGCTGCTGTCTGCGGGCCAGGCGGGGGCGACCTCGCCCGCGCCGATTGCGCTGACCATCGTGCAGGCGGTGGCGGAATGTCTGGCGGGCGTGGTTTACGCCAACGCGATCAAGAAGGGCGCGCCGTGTATCTTTGGCACCTGGCCTTTCGTTTCCGATCTGCGCACGGGGGCGATGTCGGGCGGATCGGCCGAACAGGCGCTGCTGACCGCAGGTTGCGCGCAGATGCACCGGTTCTATGACCTGCCGGGCGGGGCGGCGTCGGGAATTTCCGACAGCAAACTGCCGGATATGCAGGCCGGATGGGAGCAGGGGATTACCAACTCCTTGGCCGGGCTGGCCGGTTTGAACATGTGCTATGAGGCGGTGGGGATGCACGCCTCGCTTCTGGGGTTCTGTCTGGAAAGTCTGGTTCTGGGCGATGACCTGTTGGGGCAGGCGATGCGGCTGGTGCGCGGCATTGACGTGACGCCGGATTCGACCTCGATCGAGGCGATGAAGGAGGTTTGCCTTGGCGGGCCGGGGCATTATCTGGGGTCGGACCAAACGCTGAAGCTGATGCAGACCGAGTATATCTACCCCAAGGTCGGCAACCGCATGTCGCCGAAAGAGTGGAATGAGGCGGGAAAACCGCTGTTGCTTGACGCCGCCATCGCTAGAAAGAACAGTATTCTGGCACGCGCCGGAAACGTCATTGATCCGCAGATCGACGCAGCCATCCGCGCCAAATACAACATCTATTTCAAGTGAGGACACCATGATCTCTGCCAACATGACCAAGTTCTATATCAATGGAGCCTGGGTCGAGCCGAACTCCAAGAACCGCATGGGTGTTGAGAATCCCGCAACGGAAGAGATCGTGGCCGAAGTGGCCCTGGGCAATGAGGCCGATATTGATGCGGCGATTGCGGCGGCGCGGGCGGCGTTTGATGGCTATACGGTCTGGCCGGTGGAAAAGCGCATCGCGCTGTTGCGCCGGGTGCTGGAGGTTTACAACGCCCGCTATGAGGATTTCGCGCAGGCGATGAGTACCGAGATGGGCGCGCCGATCGAATGGGCGCGTGGCGCGCAGGCCTGGGCGGGGCAGGTGCATATCGAGGCCACGATCAAGGCCGCCGAAGAGATGGTCTGGGAATACTCGCGTGGCTCGACCCGTATCGTTTACGAAGGCATCGGGGTTTGCGCGCTGATCACGCCGTGGAACTGGCCGATGAACCAGATCGCCTGCAAGGTGGCGCCGGCGCTGATCGCGGGTTGCACCATGGTGCTGAAACCGTCAGAAATTGCGCCCTTGTCGGGGGTGCTGTTTGCGGAAGTGTGCCACGAGGCCGGGGTTCCGCCGGGGGTGTTCAACCTGGTCAACGGCACCGGGCCGGAGGTGGGCGCGCGCATGTCGGCGCATCCCGAGGTGGATATGGTGTCTTTCACCGGATCGACCCGTGCGGGCACCGCCGTGGCAGCGGCAGCGGCCCCGACGGTGAAGCGTGTGGCGCAGGAATTGGGCGGCAAATCGGCCAACATCATCCTGCCGAATGCCGATCTGGCGGCGGCGGTGGCGGCGGGCGTGAACGCCATTATGTCGAACACAGGCCAATCCTGTGACGCGCCGACACGGATGTTCGTGCAGCGCAGCCAGCAGGCACAGGCGCTGGCCGTGGCGAAAGAAACCGCCGAGGCGCTTATCCCCGGCGATCCGCGGTTGGAAACCACCACGATGGGGCCGCTGATCTCAAAGGCGCAATACGAAAAGGTGCAGCGTCTGATTCAGGCCGGGATTGATGAGGGCGCGACCCTTGTGACCGGGGGTGTTGGCCGTCCGGCGGGGCTGAACCGCGGCTGGTTTGCGCAACCGACGATCTTTGGTGATGTGCAGAACGAGATGACGATTTCGAAAGAGGAAATCTTTGGCCCGGTTCTGGCGATCCTGCCCTATGACAGCGTCGAGGACGCGGTGCGCATGGCCAATGATACGGTTTACGGTCTGGCCGCCTATATCGCCGGTCCGGTCGAAGATGCACGGCCCGTGGCGCGGCGTCTGCGCGCGGGCACGGTGAACCTGAACTACCCGGATTGGGATACTTCGGCTCCCTTCGGCGGCTACAAGCAGTCGGGCAACGGCCGCGAATATGCCGATTGGGGCATCCATGACTTCTGCGAGGTCAAGGGCATCGTCGGTTACGGCGCATAACACCGGATCGCGCGCGAAACCCCGCACAGGGTTTCGCGCGATGATCGCATCTGCGGGAGAGGGGGCTTCATGCATTACGGATATATCGGCCTTGGCAATCTGGGGGCGAACTGTGCGGCTTGTCTGATCAAGGCGGGCTTTACGGTGACGGTGTTCGATCTGAACCCCGCGCTGGCAGAGCGGTTGGTGGCGATGGGGGCAACGCTGGCGGACAGTGCCGAGGATTTGGCGGGATCGGTCGATCACGTCATCACCTGCCTGCCATCGCCTGCCGTGTCGGAAAAGGTGCTGCGCGCGATCCTGCCGCGGATGAAACCGGGTGCTTCGTGGCTGGAGATGTCCACCTTGGGGCGCGATGATGTGCTGCGGCTGGCAAAGGTGGCAGAGGCGGCAGGCGTGCGGATGATGGAGCTGCCGGTCACGGGCGGCGTGCATCTGGCGGCGCAGGGCAAGATCACCATGTTGCCCGGCGGCGATGCCGATCTGGTGGACCTGCACCGGCCGGCGCTGGCCGCGATGGGGGACCGGGTGTTCCACATGGGGCCGCTTGGCTCTTCGTCGATCATCAAGGTGATCACCAACATGCTGGCCTTCATCCACCTGAAGGCCTGTGGTGAGGCGCTGATGCTGGCCAAGCGCGGCGGGCTTGATCTGGGGCAGGCGTGGCATGCAATTGCCGCCTCGTCCGGCAATTCCTTCGTGCATGAAACCGAAGGCGCGCTGATCCTGAACGGGTCTTATGACATCGCGTTTTCGGTGGATCTGGCATTGAAGGATCTGGGCTTTGCGCTGGAATTCGGCCGCGAATTCGGCGTGCCGCTGGATCTGGCCTCGATGACCAACCAGACCTATATCGCGGCCAAGGCGGCCTATGGCGGCGCGGCGCAATCGCCGATGATCGCCAAGCTGCTGGAGGATCTGCTGGGCACCGATCTGCGGGCTGACGGGTTTCCGGCGCGGCTGGAATAGGGCGGCGTCCCGGGCCGGGACAGGCTTTGCACTAAGAAAAATCAGACGGTTAGCGGGGGCGTTTAGCCCCCGTTAACTATTTTGCGCCCGTCTGGCATGGCTTGCCAATCCGCCGCCCGCACGAAAGAATGGCGCATCGGCAAGGAGCCTTCGCATGGATTTGGACGCACAGAAACGCATCGCCACCCTTTTGCACCACCGCACGAAATCCGTGGCGCCGGGTGAGCCCTTGGCATTGGAAATCACCTCTTCCGCCACGTTTCACACGCCGGATGTGCCGGGGCTGAGCCGGATCTATGGCCGCACCGGCATGCCGACCTGGGAGGGGTTGGAGGCGCAACTGGCGATTCTGGAGGATGCGCCCTGCGTGGCCTTCCCGTCGGGCATGGCGGCGATTTCGGCGGCGCTGTTTGCCGGGTTGCAGGCGGGGCGGAAACTGGTGCTGCCGTCGGATGGCTATTACGTCAGCCGCATTCTGGGCAGCGACTTTCTGGCCCCCTTTGGCGTGGATGTGGTGGAAATCCCGACACGGGATTTCGAGACGGCGGATTTCACCGGGGCCTCGGTGGTTCTGCTGGAAACCCCGTCCAATCCGGGGCTGGACGTGGTGGACATTGCCGCCATTGCCGCCCGCGTTCATGCGGCGGGGGGGATTGTGGTGGTGGACAACACCACGATGACGCCGCTGTTGCAGCGCCCGCTGGATCTGGGCGCCGATGTGGTGGTGGCCGCCGACACCAAGGCCCCTGCGGGGCATTCGGATGTGCTGTTTGGCCATGTCGCCAGCCGGAATGCCGATTTCATGGCGCGGGTGTTGAACTGGCGCCGCTTGTCAGGCGCGGTGCCGGGCGCGTTCGAGGCCTGGCTGGTGCATCGCGGGATCGAGACGCTGGAGGTGCGGCTGGAGCGGATGTGCGGCTCGGCCCAAGTGATTGCTGAGCGGTTGCGGGCGCATCCCAAGGTGCGCAACCTGCGCTATCCGGGCCTGCCCGATGATCCGTCCTATGCGGTGGCGCGGCGGCAGATGGCAGGGTTCGGATTTCTGATCGGGTTTGAATTGCAGGATGCTTTCGTGGCCGAAGAGTTCCTGACGCGCTGTCCGCTGATCGCGCAGGCCACCAGTTTCGGGTCCACCCATACCTCTGGCGAACGCCGTATCCGTTGGGGCGACAAGGTGCATCCGGGCTTCATCCGCCTGTCGGTGGGGTTGGAGCCGGTTGAGGTGCTATGGGCCGCGATGGTTGAGGCACTGGGGTAGGGCAGGCGGATTTTTCGAAAAATCCGGGGCGGAGCCTTTGAAGGCTCCGGTCCGATTTCTTCGAAGAAATCGGGCGCGCGCACGCTGTTCGATGCAGCGCGGCCGGGGTCAGAGGGCGTTCAGGATACCGGCTGCCACATCGCGGGGATGGGTCAGGGCGGCGCGATCCTCGCCGGGGTAGAACCGCGCGCGGGTGGCGGTGGGCATCGGATCAGGCGTGACGATGCGCACCTGCGGGCCGATCTTGGCATTTTCGGCGGCCCAACTGCGGGCCAGCGCGATTTGGGCGGCCTTGCTGGCGCCGTACGCGCCAAAGAATTTCTCGCCGCCACGCGGATCGTCAAAGAACAGCGCCTGCCCTGCGCCTTCGCGCAGCAGCGGTTCTATCATCGGGATCAGCGCGCCGGTGGCGCGGACGTTGGTGGCGATGGATTTCTCCCAATCCTTCAGGTCCAATGATCCTGCCGGGGCCAAAGGCGCCACATGCACTGCCGGATGCGCCCAAAGCTGCAGCCCGCCCCAGCGTTGGTGGATCGACAGGCACAAGTGCCGCATGGCGTCGTCGTTGGTCACGTCCATCGGTGCCAGCGTCAGGCTGCCTGCGCCGGGCAGGCCCAGCGATTTAACCCGGTCGTCCAGTTCCTCCAGCCCGCCGACGGTGCGGGCGACGGCCACCACATGCCAGCCACGCGCGCAAAGTTGTTCGGCAAGGGCGGCACCAAGGCCGCGCGAGGCGCCGGTGATCAGGGCGATGGATTGGGTCATGGGCTTCTTTCTCCGGGCAGCGCCAGCGGTGAGGCTGGAGCCTCCGGCGGGAGTATTTCAGCCAAGGTGAAAGGGCAAGGGGGGCGATCAGGGTGTGTTGAGTTCGGCCTGACGGGTGCGCACGATCCGTTCGACAAGCGCGGCGGGCAGGGGGCGATCCGGCGCGAACAGGACGCCGGATTTCGAGGTTTGGAACGGCGCGCAGTCGATCAGGGGGATGACGTTGCCCGAATGTGGGTACAGCCCGCAATGGTGTTTGAACGCGGCATAGCCCGCCACCATCTTGCCCTTCTTGCCCTTCTTGTCCGGCGCACGAAAGCCGGGCATGGCGTAGGACATGCATTCGATATGGTCGGGCAGCAGGGCGCGCAACTGGGCACGCAGCTGGGTCAGTGCGGTGGCAAAGGCGGGGGGCAGGGCTGCGATATAGGCGTCAACCTCTGCGCTCATTCCGCGGCTTTCATCTCGAACCCTTCTTCGATCTTGTCGGACGGGGCCACCGGGTAATCGCCCGAGAAACAGGCATCGCAATAGCGCGGGTTCTTGGCGTCGCGGCCATTCGCCTCGCCCGCGGCGCGGTAGAGCCCGTCCAGCGAGATGAATTTCAGGCTATCGACGCCGATCCAGTCGCGCATCTCATCCTCGGACATAGTGGCGGCGAGGAGTTTGGACCGTTCCGGCGTATCGACCCCGTAGAAACAGGGCCAGGCGGTGGGGGGCGAGGCGATGCGGAAATGCACCTCTGCGGCACCCGCCTCAAGGATCATGTCCTTGATCTTGCGGCTGGTGGTGCCGCGCACAACGGAATCGTCCACCAGGATCACCCGTTTGCCCTTGATCAGGGCGCGGTTGACGTTCAGCTTGAGCCGCACACCCATGTTGCGGATCTGCTCGGAGGGCTCGATGAAGGTGCGGCCCATGTATTGGTTGCGGATGATGCCCATGGCGTAGGGGATGCCGGATTGCTGGCTGTAGCCGATCGCGGCGGGGGTGCCGCTGTCGGGCACGGGGCAGACAAGATCGGCCTCTACCGGGGCCTCTTTGGCCAGTTCCACGCCGATCTGGCGGCGGGTTTCATAGACCGACCGGCCGCCAAGGATGCTGTCGGGGCGCGAGAAATAGACGTGTTCAAAGATGCAGAACCGCGATTTGGCCGGTGTGAAGGGCCGGGTCGAGTGGATTTTGCCATCCTCGATCACCACCATTTCGCCGGGTTCGATTTCGCGGATGAATTCGGCGCCGATGATGTCCAGCGCGCAGGTTTCCGAGGCCAGCGCCCAGGCGTTGTCGGCGATGCGGCCCAGAACCAGCGGGCGCACGCCCAGGGGGTCGCGCACGCCGATCAGTTTGGTGCGGGTCATGGCGACGATGGAAAACGCGCCTTCAACCCGGCGCAGCGCGTCCTTGATGCGTTCCGAGATGTTCTTCTGGATCGACCGCGCCATCAGATGAATGATGCATTCGCTGTCAGATGAGGATTGGAAAATGCTGCCGCGTTCGATCAGCTCGCGCCGCAGGGCGGTGG
>CAMFLG010000143.1 GCA_945957495.1 uncultured Pseudorhodobacter sp.
GGGTAACACCGAAAGCGTAGCAGCTTTGCGGCGTTTTGTATATCCTTTTAATCTATCAGCTATGTCGTGATTAAGCTGTCCAAGCCGGATTTTGGCGAAACCCATGAATTCCCAAGGCCGTTCCACGCCTTGTGCGCCGCCGAACATCGGCAGATTTTTGCTTGCCGCCAGATGCTGCTTTGCAGCAATCAAAGCGCAGGCGAAATCGGTTTCGGGCGAATCATCAGATTGATTCCCCCCGCGTTGCCGGGTAGGTCTGGGCCATGATTACACAGAAGATGAAATACGCCCTGAAGGCGCTGCTGGTTCTGGCAGACGAGGCCGCCTCGGCGACGCCCGAGGCCCTGACCATTGAGGCGATTGCCAAACGCTCGGACACGCCGAAGCGGTTTTTGGAACATATCCTGCTGGAACTGCGCAATGCCGGGATCATCGCATCAACCCGGGGGCGGTCGGGTGGCTATCAGATGATCAAGGCCCCGGCAGAGGTGTCGATTTCAGAGCTTTTGCGCCTCATCGACGGGCCGATTGCACCGCTGCCCTGCCTCTCGCGCCGGGCTTATCAGCGCTGCGAAGACTGCAGTGATGAGCAGACCTGCCGGATTCGCAAGGTTTTTGCCGACATTTTCTGGTCCTACCTGCTGCTGATCGAATCGCTGACACTGGCGGATATGCTGCGCTCTGGCGCGGTGGCGGATCAGGTGCTGATGGCGTCCAGCGGCGCGTGATTTCGCGCGATTTGTTAACAAATCCCTAAATTGGCATGTCTAAGACATTGATATTGCTGTGACAAGGAATGTCCCGGGCCGGGACATTCCTTGTCAGGCAAAAAGGCGCGCTAAAGTCAGGCCGGAATCCGGCTGGCCAGATATTGCGCGAATTCGAAATTCGGCCGCTCCAGATGCGACAGGTGCCCCGGCTCTGCCATGCCCGACAGCAACCCGCGATAGACCTTTTCGGTGCAACCCTTGTCCTCGACGTTCACTTCATCCAACAGCGCCTTCAGCGCCGTCAGATGATCTGCCGCCTGCGGGTCGGCGATCCATTCCGCCGACATGCCGCCGCCGAACAACACGTTCACCCGGCCGGGCCCATCCGGCGTCAGCGACAGATACCAGAAATACCCCGGCGTCAGCGTGATCAACAGCGACGGATAGATCGCCAGCAGCCAGGTCTTGCGCCGCTCATCCCCCTGCAGAACCGTGTTGGACGGGTGGGCCAGCGCCAGCGGGATCGAGTCGTTCTTCAGGATCCAGTGATAGTTGAAGGCGGCGTCGCCCTCGGGGCAGACCATCTCGTCCAGATTGCTGGACCCGCCAATCGTGCCCGCGTGACACATCGGCAGATGATAGCTTTCCATGAAATTCTCAGCCAACACCTTCCAGTTCGTCGCCCAGTTGAACGTCTCGCGGAAGGTTTCGGTGTAGGTGGACATGTCCAGATAGGGGATCAGATCGCGCACCGACCGGAACGCCACATCCGGGCTGGGCGCGGTCTGGTTCAGCGTGACCATGATCCAACCCTGCCACACCTCGCAGCGCACCGCAGGCAAGGCGACATCGCTTTTGCAAAAGCCTTCATTCAAGGTCATCGCCGCCGCGCCGCGCAGGGTGCCGTCCAGATTGTAGGTCCAGGCATGGTAGGGGCAGACGATTGACCGAACATGGCCGCGCCCCTCCAGCAGGGTTGACATCCGGTGGCGGCAAACGTTCGACATCGCCCGCACAACACCGTCGCGGTCGCGCAGCACGATCACCGGTTCTCCCGCAATTTCCAGCGTCAGGTAATCGCCCGGCTCTGGCAGGCTTTCCGCCCGGCCCACGCACAGCCAGTCCCTGGCAAAGATATGCTGCTGCTCCTGCGCCAGAAACGCCTCAGAGGTGTAGACCGATTTCGGCATCGCCCGCGCCTGATTGAACGGCACCGAGACATTCGCGTGCAATTCCGCCATGGGAGAGATCGGTTGGTGCTTGGTCATCGGCTTCTTCCTGTTCGACGTGTTTCCGGGCGCGACGCGTGGGTTACTGGGGCATCGCGGGACTGGTACGGGTTCGGGTAGGATGAAACAGCCCCGATGTCACGCAAAGTAGTCACTTCCGCAGCATTGGTTAGCGCAAGGCTAAACAACGTTTGACGCATTCCTGTGCTTGGCTGCGCCTGACACAGCGATAGGGCTTGCGGTCGTCCGGATCAACAGACCATCGCGCGCTGTTCGGGCAGCCCCATAGAGATCAGGAACGGCTCTGCCGCCTGCCGGGTCTGGAAAGCGCCTTTGCTGTCCATGCCGCGCCAATGCGCCAGGATCAGGGATTGCGCCACAGCACCCCCCAGAGTGGTGCCGGGACCGGGGATGATGAACAGATCGGGCGCAAATTCGCGGGCCGCGGTGCGGATGGCGGCGGTGAAGTCATACGGCTCTGTCACCTGAGGCCCCAGCGTATAGTCGCGCAAGGCGGCGGTATCCGTCGCCCCCGGCCACCAGATCGCGCCGCGCCCGTCGATCAGCGCGGTTTTCGGCTGCACGAACAATGATTGCGGCAGGCGGGCGCGGCCCATTTCGGCAACCGGGGCCTGCAAACGGGTGTGAAACCCCGCGTGGTTGGCCAGCCGCATCGGAAAACGACCCTGTTCAGGCGGCACGGCGGCCTCGAACGACTTCAACCCGGCCTCGTTTCCGGCCAACACCAGCATGCCGCCAAGGTCGATGGACAGCGACAGCACATGTTCGGGGCGGGTGTTGATGCCTTGCGCTATCGCCAGCAATTCCGCCTTGCGCGCCGGGGCATCGACCCAGTCGGCACCCATGAAGGGATGAATGATCTGGCCGCCGATCAGTTGTTCCTGCATCAGCGTGCCCATGGTGTTGACCACCTCGAACCCGTTTTCAGGCGACAGCGCCCCGGCGCAGGCCAATGCCGAATACCAGCCCATCGAATTGCCGGTCACGGCGGTGATCTCCACGTCCTTCAGCGACAGCACATCGCCCAAGGTACAGGTGTAGATCAAAGCCGAGGCATTGTCGCCGCGCGTGTGTTTCGCCACCGAATAGGTCGCCGCCCCGTCCAGCGCGCTCAGGGTTTCCTGGCCAAGTTCGGCGCGGCGCGTGTCAAATTCGGTCAGCAGCGCGCGGTCCGGGAAACGCGCAAGGCTGCCTAGTTCGGTCTTGGTATAGGTGCCCCGGCCGGGGCAAATCACGACAGCGGTTTTCATTGGCACATCTCCAGCGCGGCGGCGGTGATCGAGGCGGAGGAGGGCATGGTCGCGGCATAGGCCGGACCAGTGGCGATGAAACTGTCGGTGGCGGTGATCCGCCGCAGCTTGGCCGGGCTTTCCTCGTGAAACAGCGCCATCAGTGCCTCTGCCACGCCGCCGGAATGGCGGGTTTCATCGACGATCAGGATGTTCTTGCAGCCCTGCACCGCATCGACCAGCGCCGCGTCGGGCAGGGGCGACAGCCAGCGCGTGTCGATGATGCGGGTCTTGACGCCTGCCGCCGCAATCGCGGGCAGGGCCTGATGCGACAGGTAAGTGCCATTGCCAAAGGTCACGATGGCCAGATCGGTGCCATCGCCGTGGATGCCCACCTCGCCCAGGGCAATCGTCTGATCGGGCGCGGGGTAGCGTTGCATCCACAATCCGTCCTTGTCGCCCTGCAGATCGCGCATCGGGTAAAGCGCGATGGGTTCCAGGAACACCACAACCCGCTGTTCCTCGCGCGCCAGCCGCACACATTCGCGCAGCATGCGGGCCGCATCGGCGCCGTTCGACGGCACGGCAAGGATCAGCCCTGGAATATCGCGCAGCACCGCGACCGAGTTGTCGTTGTGGAAGTGCCCGCCAAAGCCCTTTTGATAGCCCAGACCGGCGATGCGCAGAACCATCGGGTTGCTGTATTGACCGTTCGAGAAGAACGGCAGCGTCGCCGCCTCGCCGCGCAGCTGATCCTCGGCGTTGTGCAGATAGGCCAGGAACTGAATCTCCGGCATCGGCACAAAACCGTTCTGTGCCATGCCGATGGCAAGGCCAAGGATCGACTGTTCGTCCAGCAGGGTGTCAATCATCCGCGACGCGCCAAACCGCGCGGTCAGCTTTTGCGTCACGCCATAAACACCGCCCTTGCGGCCCACATCCTCGCCCATCATCACGATTTCAGGATGGGCCAGCATCAGGTCAGTCAGCGCCCAGTTGATCAGGCGCGACATGATCTGCGGTTCGTCCATCGCCTTCATATCGCCGCCGAACGCTGCCGCCCGTGCCTCGGGCGTGGGGCCGTTGGTGGGTTTGCAGGGCCGGTGCGGCGGGATCTGCGAGGCCATCACGTCGCTGGCGGTTTTCAGGCGGGGCCGGGTGATCGCCTCGGCGGCGATGCGGGCAACGCGGTCGTTGGTGTCATTGTAGATCTGCAGCGCAGCTTCGGCGGGCAGGGCGCCGGATTGATCCAGCAGGCGGACGGAATGCAACAAGGGGTCGTTCGCCTCTTCCGCCTCGACCTCTTCGCGGGGCAGGTAGGTGGTGGGCACATCGGCCCCGGCGTGGCCGTAAAGCCGGATGGTTTTCAGATGCAGGAAGGCGGGTTTGCGGCGGGTGCGCACGAAATCGGCGGCCTCTTGCGCGACGCGGTAGGTCTCGAAAATATCCAGACCGTTGGCGTGGAAATAGGTCAGGCCGGGGCGGTGCATGAAGGAATTGGCGATCCAGCCCGTCGGTGTCTTGGTGGAAATGCCGATCCCGTTGTCTTCGCAGACAAACAGCAGCGGCAGCGGAATCGCCTGATAGCTGGTCCAGCCTGCGGTGTTGAAGGCGCCCTGCGCGGTGGAGTGGTTGGCAGAGGCATCGCCAAAGCTGCAATAGACGATGGCGTCATCGGGCAGTTCGGCGTGTTCGGGGCGGTGGCGGCGGGCGGCGCCGATGGAATAGGCGGCCCCCACGGCCTTGGGCAGGTGGCTGGCGATTGTCGAGGTTTGCGGCGGAATGTTCAGCGCCTTCGATCCCAGCACCTTGTGCCGCCCGCCCGAGATCGGGTCTTCGGCAGAGGCGGCGAAGGACAACAGCATGTCATAGGCGATGGTTTGCCCCGGCACCTGATCGGCGCGGGCGATCTGAAACGCGGCGTCGCGGTAATGGAGGAAAGCCATGTCGGTGGGGCGCAGGGCGCGGGCCACGGCGGCAAGGCCCTCGTGCCCGGACGATCCGATGGTGTAAAAGCCTTGACCCGCACGCTGCATCTGGCGGGATTGGCGATCCAGAGCGCGGCTCAGGCAGGCGGCGCGAAATATGGCGACGGCTTCGGGGTTGCTCAGGGGGCCAGAGGGCGGCGCACCCGCCGGAAAGTCGCGGGCGGCCACGCGGGTCAGGAAGTTTTCGTGAACGATATTGGCGCGGTCCATCGGTGCATCCCCTGTCTGATGCCCGCGGTTCTAGCCGATTTTGCCGCCGGACTGAACCGATATAAACACTGCAATCCATGAGGGAACGTCATAGAAGATGCCGTGATTTGCGAAGAAGATCGAACCGGGTTGTTGCGGAAAAATCTGGTGTCGCATGTGTGATACATTGGAATAACCCACGAAATCATAGTGCTAGATGGCAAATGGAATGTGAATGGCTTGCGCTATGGTTGCCCGAAGATGTCATTATGCAGCCGCAGCATCAAAAAGGTGATGCGCTGCCGATGCGGGCCGTTTGGGTGCCGATCCTGAAATGGATTGTCGCGCGCAAAGCTTGATCAGAACGCAACCCCTGCGCCGCCGCAACCCGAGGCGGAGATCCGCATGGCATTCATGCGACGTCGGCGGTGCCAGCCGCAGCGCCAGATCAAGGTCGTGTCGGTCGATTGAACGCTCCCAAATGTCGCTTCGACATAGATTTGGACCAAGTCAGCGCTTCTGGCCTTAACGGCCTATCTGCTCTGGACATAACAACAAACCCGGCAATGCCGGATTATGCCGCCAGCAAATCAGGCCGCAGTTGGGCGGCCCATGCCCATTCATAAACGAGGTCCGGCCATGGAAGGCTATGCATCCGCCAATGATATCTCTGCCGTTGTCGCCGCCGACAAGGCGCATGTCTGGCACCATCTGAGCCAGCACAAGGGCTACGAGCAGCCGGAGGTTGACCCGCGCATCATCGTTGAAGGCAAGGGGCTGCGGGTCTGGGATGCGCGCGGCAAGGAATATATCGACGCGGTTTCGGGCGCGGTGTGGACGGTCAACGTCGGCTACGGGCGCGAATCCATCGCCAATGCGGTGCGCGACACCTTGTTGAAGATGAACTATTTCGCAGGCGTCGGCGGGTCGATCCCGGGGGCCTTGTTCGCCGAAAAGCTGATCTCGAAAATGCCGGGGCTGAGCCGCGTCTACTATTCCAACTCTGGCTCTGAGGCGAACGAGAAGGTCTACAAGATGGTGCGCCAGATTGCGCACAAGCATCATGGTGGCAAGAAGTGGAAGATTCTCTACCGCGAACGCGACTATCACGGCACCACCATCGGCGCGCTGGCAACCTCGGGTCAGGCCGAACGGGCGATGCAATATGGCCCCTATCCGGACGGCTTCGTGATGGTGCCGCATTGCCTTGAGTACCGCAAACAGTGGGACGTCGAAAACTATGGTGAGCGTGCCGCCGATGCGATCGAGGAAGTGATCCTGCGCGAAGGCGCCGACACCATCGGTTGCCTTGTGCTGGAACCTGTCACCGCCGGCGGCGGCGTGATCGTGCCCCCGAAAGGCTATTGGGAGCGGGTGCAGGAAATCTGCAAGAAATACAACATCCTGCTGCACATCGACGAAGTCGTTTGCGGCGTGGGCCGCACTGGCACCTGGTTTGGCTATCAGCACTACGGCATCAAGCCGGATTTCGTCACCATGGCCAAGGGGGTGGCCTCGGGCTATGCGGCGATCTCTTGCACCGTGACCACCGAGGAAGTGTTCGCGATGTTCAAGGACGCGGGTGATCACATGTCCTATTTCCGCGACATTTCGACCTTCGGCGGCTGCACGGCAGGTCCGGCGGCGGCCTTGGAAAACATGCGGATCATCGAGGATGAAGGCCTGCTGCAGAACACGCTCGACATGGGCGCGCGGGTCTTGGACAACCTCAACGCGCTGATGGAAAAGCACAAAGTCATCGGTGATGTGCGTGGCAAGGGCCTGTTCTGCGGTGCCGAACTGGTGGCCGACCGCAAGACCAAGGAACCGATGGACGAGAAAAAGGTCGCGCAAGTGGTGGCAGAGTGCAATGCGCAAGGCGTCATCATCGGCATGACCAACCGCAGCCTGCCCGGCCTGAACAACACGCTGTGCCTGTCGCCCGCGCTGATCGCGACGCCGGATGACATCGACGCCATTACCGGCGCGATTGACGTGGCGCTGACCCGCGTGTTCGGCTGATCGCGCGCAAAGCCGGAAAACATCAACCCGTCGTGTCCATCCGGTGCGGCGGGTTTTTTCATGCGCCGCGCGCGCCACCTGGACTGACCTAATGGGATGAACTGCCTTCCCACCCAACCGCAGCTATTGTTGCGGGTA
>CAMFLG010000144.1 GCA_945957495.1 uncultured Pseudorhodobacter sp.
CGAGATTCCTCTACGTCTCGTGGGCTCGGAGATGTGTATAAGAGACAGGCCTTAGGATTCGCGGCCTTAGCATCGGACAAACAAACTCAAGGAATTTCCTATTTGCGTGATCGACGTTGGCCCTGGAACACCCTGCGACATATGGCCTTGGGCGTGGCCTGAACTGACATAGGATTTGCCAGTTGCCCTGATTGGGGCCTAGCATCTGGCAGGGCCAGCGATGGAACCCGCAACCGGTTCGGGAGGACTGTCCATGAAGATCAGCCGCAGAACATTTCTGATGACATCGACCGCCGTTCTGGCGGCAGGGCCGCTGTTGGCGCAGGCCAGTGGCCCCGCCGACACCATCTATTCCGGCGGCACGATCCTGACGATCAACGATGCCGCCCCGAAGGCAGAGGCTGTTGCCGTCAAGGACGGCCGCATCCTTGCGGTGGGCAATGCTGCGGACATCATGGCGCTGAAAGGCGACAACACCCGCATGGTCGATCTGGGCGGGCGCACGATGTTGCCGGGCTTTGTGGACCCGCATGGCCATGTCATGGGCGGCGGCCTGCAGGCGATCAGCGCCAACATGCTGGCCCCGCCGGATGGCAAAGTGACCGATATCGCAAGCTTACAAGCCACGCTGAAGGAATGGGCCGCGGCGAATGAAGCGGTGGTGAAGGCCGCCAACATCATTCTGGGCTTTGGCTATGACCAATCGCAGCTGAAAGAGTTGCGCGCGCCCAGCAAGGAAGATCTGGATGCGGTTTCGGCCGATATTCCCGTGGTGGTGGTGCATCAATCGGGCCATATGGGCGCGCTGAACAGCAAGGCGCTGGCACTGGCGGGCTATACCGCCGACAGCAAAGATCCTGTCGGCGGCGTCATCGAACGCATACCGGGCAGCCAGGAACCCTACGGCGTTGTGGAAGAGGCGGCCTGGTTCAGCATCATGCCGAAACTTCTGGGCAATGTCGGCCCCAGCGGGATGAAGGCCGTGGCAAAGGCGGGGGCAGAGTTGTGGGCCTCGTTCGGCTACACCACCGCGCAAGAGGGCCGTTCCAGCAAACCGATGGACGCGGTTCTGAAAGAGGCAACTGGCGACGGCACGATCAAGATCGACGTGGTGACATTCCCCGATTTCACCACCGACCGCGATTATATCAAAACCAACGCCAGCCGCAGCTATGACAATCACTTCCGGGTGGGCGGGATCAAACTGACGATTGACGGATCGCCACAAGGATTTACCGCCTGGCGCGACCGGCCCTATTACGCGCCGGTGGGGAATTTCCCGGTGGGATATGCCGGTTATCCGGCCGCCACGCATGATCAGGTGCTGGAGGTGGTGGATTGGGCCTTTGGCAACAACGTGCAGATGCTGGTGCATTCGAATGGCGAAGCCTCCAGCGACCTGTTGCTGGCCGCGATTGCGGCATCGGAACAGAAATACGGCATGGCCGACCGCCGCCCGGTGCTGGTGCATGGCCAGTTCCTGCGTGAAGATCAGGTGCAAAAGGCCGTTGATCTGAATGTGTTCCCGTCGCTGTTCCCGATGCACACTTTCTATTGGGGCGACTGGCACCGCGACCATACCGTAGGCCCGGCACTGGCGGACAATATCTCGCCGACCGGCTGGTTCTTGCAGCGCGGCGCGCGGTTCACCTCGCATTCCGATGCGCCGGTGGCCTTCCCCGACACGATGCGGATACTGAGTGCGACGGTCACGCGGCGGTCGCGGTCGGGTGACATTATCGGGCCAACCCAACGGGTCAGCGTTGAAACCGCGTTGAAGTCTATGACGCTCTGGGCGGCTTATGAGCTGTTCGAAGATGCCGACAAGGGCTCTATCGAGGTGGGCAAGCTGGCTGATTTCGTGATCCTTTCGGATGATCCCACGGCGATTGACCCCGAAACGCTGGATACCTTGAAGGTGACAGAGACGATCAAGGAAGATCAGTCGATCTTTGTACGGGGCGAAAAGAAGGCCGATCTTCTGCGGCCGCACGACATCACCAACCCCGGCCTTTATGATATGATGCGGCAGGTTCATATCCTGCGCAAACTGCGGCATCTGCCGGAAGCCTATCGCACGGCAGAGGCGCGGGACTATATCGACCGGGGCTATGATGATTGCGCGATGGGGATGTTGTTGCCGGAAATCTTTGGCATTGCCGAGGATAACCCTGCGGTCGCGCTGAACTGAACCGATGCGGGCGGCATTGCTGACGTTGACAACGCAGGGGCTGGACCGATAGGTCTGGCCCCCATGTCACAGCCGCCGCCGAAATCCAGTTTTGCCGCCGGGCTGATCACCGCCCTGCCGATTGCCTTGGGCTATTTCCCCATCGCGTTTTCCTTTGGCGTCGCCGCCACCCGCGCCGGGCTTGGCGTGATTGAGGCGTTTGGCCTTTCCCTGATCATCTACGCCGGGGCGGCGCAGTTTCTGGCGCTGGCGCTGATCACCGGCGGGGCGCCGGTGCTGGTGTCGGCCTTTACGCTGGTGGCGATGAATGTGCGGCATGTGTTGTATGGCCCGGCGCTGATCAAGCGGGCCGGGGCGGATGCGCGCACGCGCCACGCCTGGGCCTGGGCGTTCGGGTTGACGGATGAGGTGTTCGGCGCGGCGCTGGGCGCGCTGGCGCGCGGTAAGGTGCGGTTTTCCGAACCTTTCATGTTCGGGCTGACAATCGGCGCCTATGCGTCCTGGCTGTCGGGCACGGCGCTGGGCGCCTTTGCCGGCGGCGGCGCGTTAGAGGGGTGGCCCGCAGTGGATGCGGCGCTGGGCTTCATGTTGCCCGCCCTGTTTCTGGCGCTGCTGTTGTCGATCCTGTCCAGGGCGCAACTGCCGGTGATTGCGATTGCCGGGGGGACGACGGTGGCGGTGACGCTGGCCTGGTCGGGCACGGCGGGGATCTTGGCGGGGATGGTTGCGGGCGCCGTTTCGGGCGTTCTGGGCTTGGGGCGCGAAAAATCGGGGCGGGGCAAACATGCGGGCTGAGATTCTGACGCTGGCGCTGATCGTCGGGGCCTGTACCTGGGCCTTTCGCTATTTCCCGACCAAAGCGAACCTGTCGGCGATTGCGCCCGACGGGCTGTTGTCGCGGTTTCTGGCGGCCACCGGCCCTGCGGCGATTGCAACGCTGTTTGTCGCCTCGGCGCTGCCGATGCTGGGCGGCGGGGCGAAACTGCCGCTGGTCTGCGGCGTGGCGGCGGTGGTTGCGGTTTACGCGATCACGCGGTCGGTGGTTGGGGCCACTTTGGCCGGTTCGGCAGCCTATGGGCTGGTGGTCTGGCTGGCGGCGGCAACGGGCTGACGCGCGCATCTTGCAGTCTTGCGCGGCCAAGCTAAGCTGCGCAAAAGCGGGAAACTTTTGGCAAAGGGAATTGGGCCATGACGGCAGTGTTGGCAGAGCTTGCGGCCCACAACATGGCGATGTTTTTCGTGCTGTTGGCGGCGGCGCAGCTGATCGCGAAAGAGGCCGGCTATGCCATGGGCCGCTATCAGATGCGCAAGCCGAATTTCAAGGATGACAGCGTTGGTATGGTGTCGGCCAGCATCTTTGGTCTGCTGGCCTTTTCGCTGGCGTTCAACCTGTCGCTGGCGTCGGGCCGCTACAATGACCGGCTGACGGCGGCGCTGGATGAGGCGAATTCGATCGGCACGCTTTGGCTGCAGGCCAAGGCGGTGGACAATCCGCGCGCTGCCGCAATCGCCGATCTGACCGAGCAGTATATTCACCTGCGCATCAAGGGCATCACGGCGGACTGGGGCGCGGATGACATCAAGAATGCCGCCGCAGAAGTATCGCAGCTGCAGAATGAAATGTGGGGCCATCTGACCGCGCTGCTGCGCGACCGCATTGATCCGCAGGTCACACAACTGACCGCGTCGATGAACGCGACCTTTGACAGCACCACCACGATGCAGAACATCTCACACCGCACGACGCCGCCGGATGTGATCTGGCTGCTGTTGTGGATGACGGTGGTGGCGATGGGGGTGATGGGGTTCCAGTTCGCGCTGAACGGGCATCCGCACCGGCTGTTGGGGTTGACGACGATTCTGGTCTGGACCTCGGTTCTGATGGTGATCCTTGATCTGGGGGCGGCGCGGATCGGCGATATCCGGGTCGATGTCTCTGCCTATGAATCGACGATCAGCAGCATGAAACCGATTCCCATCCCCGCGCTTGCGCCCTGAGGGCGGGATCGGCTTGCAGTCGCGCCCAATCGGCGCGACAGTGGCCAAGGAGGTACGACATGCTGGAAATTGCACCCGCCAAGGTGGTTCAGATCATCTATCAGTTCCGCGAAGGCCCTGCCGCGCGGGCAGAGTTGCACGGTTTTATCGCCGGGCTGAACGACGACGAAAAGGCGCAACTGACCGCCATCGTCTGGGTCGGGCGTGGTGAGTTCGAACCCGAGGATTTTGACGCCGCCGTTGCCATGGTGATGCGCGAGGCGACTGCGCCCACCGAAGATTACCTGATGGGCATTCCGCTGTTGTCCGAACATCTGGAATCCGGGCTGGAGGCCTTGGGCATCGACGTGACCGGCGAGGAAGAAGACCTGCTGTAAGGGTCTTGCAGGGCTGGCCTTGCCTTCCCACATATATGGCAAATCGAATGTGAGGATGCCATGGCAGAAACAAGTGACAAGGCAGCGGTCAAACTGTGCTGCGCCACCTGTGGTCAGATGAACCGGGTGCCGGTGGACCGGCTTGCGGCGGGGCCCAAATGCGGGTCTTGCGGCGATCCGCTGGTGGATGGCCGGGTGATCGAGCTGGACGTCAAGGCGCATGACAAGGCTACGCGCGGCGATGAGTTGCCGCTTCTGGTGGATTACTGGGCGCCCTGGTGCGGCCCCTGCCGGGCAATGGCCCCGGAATTCGTCAAGGCGGCCAAGGCGTTGACCGGGCGGGCACGGCTGGCCAAGCTGAACACCGAAGACAACCCCGACATCGCGCAGCGCGCGCGGATCCAAGGCATTCCGGCCCTGGTGCTGTATGTGCGCGGGCGTGAAGTGGCCCGGCTTGCCGGTGCGCGCCCCGCCAGCGATATCGTGGCCTTCGTGCAGGGCAAGATCGGCTGATCTGCCGGGCCGGGGTTGCGGGATGCGACATATGGCGCGCGCGGCCTGCTTGACAAAGCCGCGCCAATCCGCAAATTTCGCGCCCGTGGGGCAATAGCTCAGTTGGGAGAGCGTATCGTTCGCAATGATAAGGTCAGGGGTTCGATCCCCCTTTGCTCCACCAGACCTTTGCTGAACCGACCGGGCCGCGCTGCGGCCCTTTTTCATGCGGCGCGCGCATGGGCTGGCAGAGGGATGACAAGGCCCTGCCCGCTGTGGCAGGGTGGCGGCCCAGACAAGTGCAGAGCGTCATGACCAAAACTCCCTTTCCCGGCCCGCAGATCCCGTCGCTGGTGCAGCAGGTTCTGACCCGCATCGACCTTGGCCAGTTGAACCCCGGCGATTTGCTGGACGAGGCTGAACTGGCGGAAAGCTGTGGCGTGTCGCGCACGCCGGTGCGCGAGGCGATTCTGTATCTGGAGGCACTGGGCCTTGTGCGCCGTCTGCCGCGCAAGGGGGCGACGATTTTCCGCCCCACGATCGAAGAGTTTCTGGCGATTCTGGAGGTGCATGCCAAGCTGGAGGGGCAGGCGGCGGGCCTTGCGGCGCGGCGGTTGTCGCGGCAGGGGGCGGCGGATCTGGAGGCGGCGGTGCGCGCCTGCGAGGCGCATGCAGCAGCCAGCCCCAATGCCGACCCGGATGGCTATTACCAGCACAACCTGCGCTTTCACGAATGTGTGGCGCTGGCCTCGGGCAATGGCGTGCTGCTGGAATCGCTCAAGACCAATGCGCGCAAGCTGCTGGCCTATTACCGCGCCCGCTATCGCTTTGCCGGGGCGATACCGCTGTCGGCCACCGAACACCGCGCCATCGCCGGGCTGATCACGGCTGGTGAGTCAGCGGCGGCAGAGGCTGCGATGCAAAGCCATGTGCAGTTTGATCAGGTCACGGTGATGGATTTGCTGGCCGTCTTGTCCTGAGTCGGCTGGCCGGGGCGCGGCAATTCCAGAAACCGCGCCATCCATTCGGCAAAACGCGGGCCTTCTATACCGCCTTGCAGGGCGGCGCGGGCGGCAATGCCCACCTCTGCCGGGAAATGCGGCGCGAACTCCTCGACCAGGGCTGCGGCGAATTCGGGCGTCATTTCCGGGTGGTACTGGGTGGCAAAGACGGCATCGCCAATGCGGTAGGCCGCCACCGGGCAACCGGGCGAGGTGCCGATCACCTCTGCCCCCGGGGGCAGGGCCGTCACCTGTTCGCCATGCGCCGCCGCCAGCCGGATATGGCCAGCCCCATCCATCCACGCGGCAGGGGCGGTGATGGTGGTATCTGCCGCACCCAGCACAAACGGGCCGGGGCTGTGGCCGACCGTGCCGCCCAAAGCCTGAGCAATCGCCTGATGGCCGAAACACGCCCCCACCATGGGTATCCCCGTCGCAAAGGCGTCGCGGATCAGGTCCATCAGCCGCGCGATCCAAGCCGTATCATCGCGCACCGAGGCCGGGCTGCCGCCGATGACAAAGCCGTCAAACCACTGAATCCCATCAGGAAATTCGCCCTTCGGCAGATCAAAGGCGCTGACACCCCATGTGGGGCGCACGTCCGCCAGCAGGGTTGCAAACTTTTCCGCATCGCGGGGATGACGGGCGGCAAAATCGGAATCGTCGGTGTTTGTGACCAGCAGCCCGATATGCATCAAGAATTTCCTTTACATATTTATAAAGCACATCATTATACAAAACACGTCGCACGGCAAGGAGACTTTGATGACCGTCTGGACACCTACCGATGACGGCCATGCCGATCTGACCAGCCATGATACCTTTACCGCCGGTGCGCCGCACAACACCTTTGCCCGCCTGCGCCGCGACGATCCGATGCACTGGACCGAATGGGATCAGGGGCAGCCGTTCTGGTCTGTCACCCGCCATGCCGATATTCACGCGCTGAACGGCAAGCCCGATCTTCTGTCCTCGGCCCGGGGTATCCGGATGGAGGATCAGAGTTACGAGGAATATTTGGCCCGCCGCACCTTTCAGGAAACCGATCCGCCCGAACATATGATGACCCGGATCAAGGTGGCCAAGGCGTTTTCAAAACCCGTGGTGGCCGGGTTTGAACAGGCGATCCGCGATCTGTGCGGGCCGATTCTGGATCAGGCGCTGGAAAAGGGCACGTTTGACGCCACCAAGGACATTGCCCGCGAATTGCCGATGCGCATGCTGGGCCGCATCGTTGGCCTGCCGGATGCAGACCTGCCCTGGCTGGTGGAAAAGGGCGATGCGCTGATTGCCAACACCGACCCGGATTTCACCGATCATGTGCTGGACAAGCTGACCACCGACGAATTCCGCATGATGCCGTTCAATTCGCCCGCCGGGGCAGAGTTGTTCCTGTATGCCAAGGATCTGATGCAGAAAAAGGCGGCGGCGGGGGATACCTCTGGCGTGTTGCAC
>CAMFLG010000145.1 GCA_945957495.1 uncultured Pseudorhodobacter sp.
GGAGAACCCGTGGTCCCAGTGCTGCAAGGTCGTCATGATCGGCATGTTGTTGGTTTCCAACACATACATGCCCGGCCCGAACACATCGGCCATCTGGCCTTCATGCACGAACACCGCCGCCTGGCCCTCGCGCACCGTCAGCTTTGCGCCATACTTGATCGCATTGCCCCGACGTTCAAACCGCCAGACCATGGTGTCGCGGGTGTCATCCAGCCAGGTGATGACATCAATGAATTCGCCTTTGAGAAATCCGAAGACCATCTCATTCACTCCCTTGGTTTGACAACTGAACTGCCGGTGTTGCGCGGTGGCGGAGCAGGAGGCGTGGGTGGCCGACCAGCCCCTCCCGAAGGTTGGTAGCCCCTTTGCGACTCACGATCAGGCTCCCTAGAGGAGGACGGCATTGGCTTGTAGCCTTCATTTAGCAGCTTCGGGGCCATCGTCATTCTCCCGTTGAGGTTCGATGAACTCTATCGAACGCAAATCCTTCAATATCAGCAGCGCCGACTTTGGCGGCTCTGTCGGTGTCCAGACTCCATCCACCAGATCATATAGGCGTTCGATGAAGATGTCGCCACGATCTGACGCAGAGGAAGCAAGAGATTGCGTCCCGAAGTAGCCGTAAATTACCGTTCCGTCGAAGTAGGTCACTATAACAAACCGGTCCGTTGTGATGTCGCCAAAAGCGTAATCGTAGGCCCTGACAGTCGGGTGAATGATGGGCATGGCAAGACGTTTCAGGATCGGTGTGTTCCATTCCGCCCGCAGGGCCAAGCCCGAAGCCAGTCCAAGAAGGGCTGGAAGGGCCAGCGTTTCGATCTGAAAGGAAAAATGCGCTGCGGATTGACCAAGCCAGGTTTTGAAAGACCAGTCTGGCATCAAAAGCTCTACCCAACCCACAACAGAGGCAAGGGTTTGGAAAATCAACTGATTTAAGAGGCTAAGGATGATGGCCTCGTAAATCACGTCGGAGGATGCCGGCTTTTCGCCAATCACATACCGTGACCGGACCGAGGCGATAATGAACCCGGCTAGAAAGTACCGTGCGAAGAAATCGAAGGTGTCTGGCCTGAAAATGTCAGGCATTTCTCAACTTTCCCCACCCAGCAACTGGCTGGCAAGCCTTTCCACAATCGGCCGGGCCTCTTGCAGCGTCATGCCGGGGCGCAGCGCCGGGTTGTAGAGGATTTTCAGCATCATTTCGTCCTGCACAGTCAGCAGGGCAAACTCTTCGTCGTCGTTGAAGATCGTCGGCCGCACCGTGGGGCTGTCATTGGGCAGGCCCAGCGCCTGCGCGATTTCTTCGTGATAGCATGACAGCCGCAGCAGATCGGGATGCTCGGCCCGAATGACCGCAAAGGCGCGGTCGTAAACGCCGCTGGCGCCCTGCGACTGCGCGTAAACGATGCAATAGGTCGATTTCGGCAGGCTGGTGATCCCGGCCACGTCGTTCGAGGTCAGGTCCGGCATCGCCGCCCGCAGCACAGGCCCCAGCGCGCGGCGTTCATCCTCGTTCACAACATAGATGTGAAAGTTGGGATTGGCGTCATCCAGCCGGATCGGATGGCCGGTCAGACTGGACAGCCGCTGCAGATAAGACGCGATGCGCGCCGTATCGGTTGCGCGCATGTCCGCCGAAACCGAGGGGCCAAAGTTCAACCCAACCCGAACCGGCGCCACCCAACGGCGCAACTCTGCCGCGGACTGCTTTTGAACCGTGGCGGTTGAGGTGCGGGTGTATTCGTCGAACAGGGCGATGCGCAGGAAGTTTTCGGCCAGCATGCGGTCGGTGAACGGGGTATCCGGGCCGCCGCCATCGGTGCGCAACAGACCCTGCGACAGCAAGGCCTGCTGCACCTGCCCATAGTAGGCGCGCGCGGCCGCACTTTCCGCGCTTTCGGGTTGCACAACCACGGCAGGCGGGGGGGCAACCGGGCGCGGCGCGACAGGCGGCGGGCCGCCTGCCGTGCAACCCACCACGACAAAGGTTGCCAGCAAGGCGCGCAGCCTTGCCAGCCCGGAAAAGGACAAACGCAAGGTCACGGTGTGACGGAACCCCCGACCACTTCGCCCAAGGGGTTTTTGCTGGCGCGGGCCGAAGCCAGCGTATCGCGCAATTCGCTTTCCATCTTGACCAGTTCCACCTCTGCCGCCGCGCGCTTGGCTTTGCCCTCATCGGCGATGGCCAGGCTTTCCTCGATCGTGGCGATCAGCGTGGCGTTGGCCTTCTGCACCGATTCGATGTCGAACACGCCACGCTCCATCTCGGTGCGCACGACCTTGTTGGCGTCTTGCAGGTTTTCGGCATTCTTCGTCAGCAATTCGTTGGTCAGGTCATTGGCATCGCGGATCGCCTCTGCTGCCTCTTTGCTGCGCTGGATGGTAACGGCCTGCGCCAGTTGGGTTTCCCACAGGGGCACGGTGTTCATCAGGGTCGAATTGATCTTGCCGACCAGCGATTTGTCGTTTTCCTGCACCAGCCGGATCGAGGGCAGCGATTGCATCGTGACCTGCCGCGTCAGTTTCAGATCATAGACCCGGCGCTCCAGATCATCGCGCGCCGCGCGCAGATCGCGCAATTCCTGCGCCTTGATCAGCTTGTCTGCCTCTGGTGCCGCCGCCATTTCGGCCTCTTTTGCCGGAATGGCCGTGGCGTCCAGTTCCTTCAGCTTGGCATCGCCTGCGGCCACATAAAGCCCCAGCTCGTCATAGAAGGTCAGCGTTTTGGCATAAAGGATATCCAGCGACTTGATGTCCTTCAGCAAGGTCGTCTCATGCATCAGCAGGCTTTCGGTGATGCGGTCGATCTGGCCCTGCACCTCTTCATAGCGCGCCATGAAATGCACCATGGGTGTCGCGGCCCCGGTCAGGCGTTCCCACCAGCTGCGTTCGCGCGCCACGTCCAGTTCTTCACCGGAAAAGCCGCGAATGGTGCTGACGATCTCGCGCAGGCTATCGCCCGCGGGTCCGACATCCTTGTTCTTGACGCCCGACAGCATTTCCTGGCTGATCACCTGCAATTCGCCCTGCGCGCGCGCGCCGAAAGAGATGATCGACTGCGTGTTGGACATATCAATCTCGTCCATCCGCTTTTTGATGTCTTCGGCCACCGCAGGCGGGGCGGTTTCCAGAACCACCAGGTCCGTCCCCGGTTCGGGCAGGATGGTCGCGGTGACTTTTTCAACTTCGCTCAGCGTGGCGGATGCGGCAGCGCGGATATCTTCGGTCATATCTGTCTCACTTATGCGGGCCCGCTCTGGGGCAGTTTTTTGCAAGAAATTGTCAGCTTTCCAGTTTCAGGCGATCGCGAAGCACCTGAATTTCAATATCAAGGTCAGTGTGGTTGTTCGACAGCAGCGCCGTGGTGCGCTGGGCAAAGGTGGTTTCCAGATCGGTCAACAGCGCCTCATAGTCGGCACGGATGGCCGGGTCGCGCCCCTGCGCATAGGCGTCGGCGAACTTCACCGTCGCATCGCGCGCGCCCATCAGATAGACCGAGAAATACTTGCGCGCCGCCGTCAGATCGCCCGGGTCCGCCTCGACCGAGCGGAAGAGGCTGCGCGCGGTTTCCGCGAATTTGTCCACCCGCAGTTCCAGACTGCGATCCTTGGCGCGCAGGATGGCGTCCTTCATGCCGGCCAGGGTCTTTTCCGCCTCGGTCACGGCGCGGGCAACGCGGTCCACCTGAAAGCTGTCCACCCCCTCCATCCCCTTGTCGCCCAAGGGGTCCAGCCCGAAGGCGCCCAGATGCAGCGCGGCCCCGGCAAGACCGATCAGCACAAGGGTCACACCGCCGGTAGACATCGCCAGCCCGCCGATCATCAGCCCAACCCCGGTCAGTGCCGCACCCAGGATCTTGCGCGGCAGGGCAGGGCGGCGGGCGATCTTGCGTTCGTCGTAAGCCGCCTGCGCCTTGACGCCCTCGCGCGTCAGCCAGGGCGCCAGCAACAGAAGCGCCGTTGCCGCCAAGCCCAGCACCAGCCCATGCGGATCGCTGCGAAAGGCGCGAAACGCGAAGATCAGCGGCGGCAGGAACAACAGATCCGCCCGCCCCCAACCGCCCGCTTTCGGCGTGGCCATCGGGGCCATGGCGTGATTGGTCTGCGGCCCCGCATCGCGGCGACTTGGATCGGGGCTGTATTTGCCGCCATAACGCTGTGCCATCACTGCACCCCGCCGAAGGCAACATAAACCATCAAGGCAAGCAACATCAGCAAGGAAACCGTCTGAAGACTTTTGGCGGACATGGCCCCTCCGCGCCCGAAACGCCGGGCATGTGGCAGAGTATAGGCATGCAGCGGCACGCTTGCCAGTGGCGTGATGGCAAAGCGCCGCTGTTTCGCCAATGGTCCGCCGATCCTCAGGCGCCGCGGCGCGGCTTGCCGCCCGCAGGGGGCCGCCCGCCACTGCCAGCGGGGCGCGCGGGCCGGGCTGGGGCCTTGCCATCCGCCGCCTTTTGCGCCGCCGTTCCGAACCGGCGCGGCGTGACGGCGGTGTCATAGGCATCGGCCAACTGCTTTATCGCGCCGCCCGGTTTCACCCTGCGCCCCGACGCAGCGCCCTCGGCCTTGGCGGTGGTGGTGCGGCTTGCGCCCGAACGCGGTGCGCGCACCCGTTTGGGTTCATCATCCGGCGTGCGGCCTTCGCCCAGCTGGTCGCGCAAGACCTTGCCCTTGACCTCTTCCACCTCGCCCGGCTGCAGATCGTTCAGGCGGAACGGCCCATAGCTGATACGGATCAGCCGGTTCACCGTCAGGTTCACCGCCGCCATCGCCCGGCGGATTTCGCGGTTCTTGCCCTCGCGCAGGCCCACCGTCAGCCAGGCATTCGCGCCCTGAATCCGGTCGATCACCACGATCATCGGCTGAAACTTTTCGCCGTCCACCACGATGCCACGCCGCAACGGCTCCAGGTCCGGGTCCATCGGATTGCCGTTCACCCGCACCCGGTATTTGCGTAACCAGCCGGTCGAGGGCAGCTCCAGCCGCCGCTTCAGCCCGCCGTCATTGGTCAACAGCAGCAGACCTTCCGAGTTCAGGTCCAACCGCCCCACCGACATCACCCGCGGCAGTTCCGGCGGCAGGTTGGCAAACACCGTCTCGCGGCCTTTTTCGTCGCTTTCCGATGTCACCAGACCGTCGGGCTTGTAATACAGCCACAGCCGCGCCTGTTCTGGTTCGGCAATCGGCTGGCCGCGCACCATGATCTTGTCACGCGCGGTGACATTCAGCGCGGGCGAGGTGATGACCTTGCCGTTCACCGTGACTTCGCCCAATTCGATCATCCGCTCTGCCTCGCGGCGCGAGGCGACCCCGGCGCGGCTGAGAACCTTGGCGATGCGGTCGCCCTCGGGTGCAGCCGATTTCGCGTCGCTTTTCGGCCCGGCGATCTTGGGTTTCGCGGTGGCGGATTTGGGGGGGCTTGTCTTTTCGGTCATGGGCTGCATCCTTCATGGGAACTGGCGCGCGATCTGCGGGCGGGATGGGCCAGACTAAGGCCAGATCGGGCAAGGGGCAAGCGTGGTCTTTCAAAGCTTCATGGACGCAGCACTCGATCAGGTCCGCGCCGCCGCAACCCGGGGCGAGGTGCCGGTGGGCGCGGTGGTGGTGAAGGACGGCCGGATCATCGCCGCTGCTGGCAATCGCACGCGCGAACTTTCCGACCCCACCGCCCATGCCGAGGTTTTGGCCATCCGCGCCGCCTGCGCCGCCGCTGGGTCGGAACGCCTGCCCGGCCATGACCTGTACGTCACGTTGGAGCCGTGCCCGATCTGCGCCGGAACCATCTCTGCCGCGCGCATCGCCCGGCTTTACTACGGCGCCGCCGATCCGAAATCCGGTGGTGTCGCGCATGGCGCGCGGGTGTTCAGCCACCGGCAATGCCATCACGCCCCCGAAGTCTATGACGGCATCGCCGCGCCGGAGTCAGAGGCGCTGCTGAAAGCCTTTTTCGCGCAGCGGCGCGATGCGTAACCTACTAAAATTAATCTAAAATTTTCTTCATCTGTTCTTAAATATCCCACGGGGGCAGCGCGCGTCAGCGCGCGCGGGGGCGTGAAGCCCCCGGCTTTGCGTCCGCCGTCCCCTGTGCCCCGGATGACACAATGTCGCAGGCATTTACCGCGATCACATTTGCGTGCTTGGGAATCGGTGCGATGCGTGCCAAACACCCCGCACAGACAGCGCAACCGAGGGAGGCGTAACATGACCGATACTGTTATTCTCGCCCCGCGCGCTTTCCGTCCGGCAGGCAATTGCGGCTCATTCCAGAGCTGACCGCTGCCGCTTCGGGCCAAAGGCCCGCCTTTCCCCCAATCCTCTAACGTCCTTGGCTTTCGTGTCCTGTGCATTTTCGCAAGGCGCGCGTGCCCCCTTCAGACCCCAAATATAGGAACCTGTCTGTCGATGTGGCAGCAGGTCATGTGATGCGATGAACGCGACCCCTCTGTTGCCCGACAGCCGCCCGAAGGCCGTCCTGCAAGACCTGATCGACCGGCACGGCCGCCTGACCGTTCTGGCCCTTGCCCTGACCACGCTGCTGCGCCCGGCGCGCAAGGCGCCTGTGTTGTCTGACCGCGCCCTCAGCAACCACTTGCGGCGCGACATTGGCCTTGTGCCGCATGGGCCGCCGCAGAAATGCTGGCAGCAGTACCGGTGATCCCCGTCCAAGGCCAGCGGCGCAGCAATGCCCCGTTGGCCGTGGATGCGTCAGATCTCGATAGGCTCCAACACCTGCGGTTCGATCACGGCCACGCCCGGCAGGGCTGCGGCCAGCACCTGCGCGTTCTGTTCCAGCAGCGGGAAGGTGCGATAGTGGCAGGGGATCACCGTCTTGAAGTTGAAGTATTTCCGCGCCGCAAAGGCCGCGCGGTGCATGTCCATGGTGAAATGCCCGCCTGCCGACAGGATGCCGATATCGGGTTGATGGTATTCGCCCATCCAGCCCATATCGGCCATGATATCGGTATCGCCGGAAAGATAGATCACATGGCCGTCGCCCGCGATCATATATCCCGCCTCTGACCCCACCGCGACCGCGCCATTCGGCCCGGCGGCGGTAGAGGAATGGCTGGCGTTCACCAGCGTGGCCTTGGCCCCGCCCACATCCACCGTGCCGCCCTTGTTGAACCCGACGATCTTGACGCCATCGCGCGCCGCCAGAAACTGCATCAGGTCGTAAATGCCATGGATCGCCACATCCAGCTCGTTGGCAACGGCCACCGCATCGCCCAGATGATCGCCATGGCCATGCGTCAGCAGGATATGCGTGACGCCTGCAATCGCCTCGGCCCGCCGGTCCATCGGGAACATCGGATTGCCGGTGAACCAGGGGTCAATCAGCAAGACCGCCTGTTCAAGTTCGATGCGAAAGCCGGAATGGCCCAACCAGATGATCTTCATGCTGTGTTTCCCCTGATCCTGTGCCGGTTTGCCCGGCGCTATTGCCGCAACCTTGCCGAGGGGCGGGTGGCCGCGTCAAGCCTTGCTG
>CAMFLG010000146.1 GCA_945957495.1 uncultured Pseudorhodobacter sp.
CGAGATTCCTCTACGTCTCGTGGGCTCGGAGATGTGTATAAGAGACAGGGGTTGCGCCACGGCCCGGCCTGCCACCGGATCCCAGCCCAGCCAGGCGGCTGCGGCATCGGCGAAGCCGCCCGGTTCGGGCGCGTAATAGACGGCAAAGCGTTTCATCTGATCCATGCCGCCTCCGCTAGCGCGCCATCGTCACACCTGTGTGACAGTTCATCCCCATAACCCGGTCACAGTATGACAGGCGACAAGGCCAATTCCATGACTGATACAGTTCTTGCCAACGCAATGCTGGTGCTGCCAAACGAAGTCCTGCGCGGATCGCTGCGCCTGTCCGAAGGCCGGATTGCCGCGATTGACACCGGGGCAACCGTGCCCGCCGGTGCGGTGGATTGTGGCGGCGATCTGCTGCTTGCCGGGCTTGTCGAGTTGCACACAGACAATCTGGAACGCCATATCGAGCCGCGCCCCAAGGTGCATTGGCCGCATGGCGCCGCCATCATCGCGCATGATGCCGAACTGGCCTCTGCCGGGATCACCACGGTGTTCGACGCGCTGCGGGTGGGGTCGGTGGTGACGGCCAAGAAGAAGTCGAACTATGGCGAATATGCCCGCGTGCTTGCCGACGAGATTCTGAACCTGCGGGCGCGCGGTGCCCTGAAGATCAGCCATTTCCTGCACCTGCGCGCCGAGATCTGTTCGGAGACCCTGATCAGCGAGCTGGCGAAATTCGGCCCCGATGACAGCATCGGCATCGTCAGCCTGATGGACCACACCCCGGGCCAGCGCCAGTTCCGCGATCTGGGCCACCTGCGCACCTATATGCAGGGCAAACACGGAATGACCGACACGGATTTTGACGTGATGGTGGCCGAGCAAACCGAAATGTTTCACCGCCACGGCGCGGCCCATGAGGCGGCGGCGCTGGCCGAAGCAGCCCGGTTCGGGGCGGTGCTGGCAAGCCATGATGACACCACGGTTGAACAGGTTGCGGAATCCGCCCGCCGCCGCGCCCATTTCGCCGAATTCCCCACCACGATCGAGGCTGCAAGGGCCTGCCGAGCGCATGGCATCAAGGTGATGATGGGCGCGCCGAACCTGATCCGAGGCGGGTCGCATTCCGGCAACATCGCCGCCCGGGATCTGGCCGAGACAGACCTGCTGGACATCGTCTCGTCCGACTATGTGCCCTCGGGGCTGTTGCTGTCGGCGCTGAAGCTGGGCGACATCTGGGAAAATCTGCCGCGCGGCGTGGCCACCGTCACCTTGGCCCCGGCAACGGCTGCGGGGCTGTCGGATCGCGGCCAGATCGCGGTCGGGCTGCGCGCCGACCTGATCCGCGTGGCGCGGATCGACGAAACCGTGGCCCTGCGCGGCACCTGGGTGGGTGGGCGCCGCGTCGCCTGAGGCAGGGCGCTGCCGCAAGGCTGCGGATGTCACACAAAATCCGGTGTCACTTTACATGGTCGATACATTCAACAGCTAGTTCTGTCGCCAAGTGGCAGGAGTACCTGCCGCGCCTCGACGGAAGACCCCTTGTGGGATTTTGCACCGCTCTCCGTCGCCGCGCCGCAGACCGGCCCAAGAAGGAGACCGCCTTGACCGATGACGCCTTTCCCACCCTGCGGCACCACCACAGCCTGTTCCTGTCTGATCTGCATCTGGGCGCCTTCGGTGCCCGCGCCGATCTGGTGCTGGATTTTTTGCAGGAAAACCGGGCCGACACCTATCTGCTGGTCGGCGATATTCTGGATATCGGCAATCCGTTGTTTTCCCACTGGGACGCCACGCATCAGGCAGTTCTGGATCATCTAGCAGCACGGCAGACGGCGGGGGCCAAGCTGATCTATGTGCGCGGCAACCATGATCCCGATACGGTGGGCGTACCGGATCACAAGCTGGTTCCGGTCCCACAGATGGATCAGACGGTTCATACCATGGCGGATGGCCGCCGCTTTCTGGTCATCCACGGCGATATTCTGGACGCGCGGCTGTTCCGCGCCCATGTGATGACCCGGATCGGCAGCCATATCGACCAGGCCCTGCGGCTGTTGGACCGCGCGTTGAAGCGGCGGTTCTTTCGCGCCGCCGTGCAGCGGCGCAGCGGTATCGAATGGGTGCTGTCCTGGATCAACTGGTGCCTTTACGCCAGCCGCGCGCATGAACGGCGGCTGGTGGCGATGGCGCGCGCGGGCGGCTATGACGGCGTGATCTGCGGCCATTTTCACATGGCCGACCTGCACAACCGCTACGGGCTGATCTATGGCAACTGCGGCGACTGGATGGACAGCTTTACCGCGCTTGCCGCCGACCATGACGGCGGATTGCATCTGCTGGGTGGGCGCAAACATTTCGCCGCCGTGGCGCGGCCCAAGGCGGGCTTGGCTGCGCAATGATCGGGGTTCTGGCGCTGCTGATCGCTTGCGGCTTTCTGATCGCGCATCTGGCGTCGGTGGGGATCGTGCTGTGGCGGCTGCACAAGACCCCTGCCCCCGAGGGCTTTATCGGCCTGCCGCGCGTGACCCTGCTGCGCCCGGTTTGCGGGTTGGATACCTTTGACGCGGAAACGCTGGAATCCTCGTTCCGGCAGGATTACCCGGATTTCGAGATCATCTTCTGCGCCGACCATCCGGACGACCCGGCGGTGGCCTTGGCGCGCCGCCTGATCGCCGCCTACCCCAAAGTACAGGCGCGGGTTCTGATCGGACAATCGGCGATTTCGGGCAATCCAAAGCTGAACAATCTGGCAAAGGGCTGGCAGGCCGCCGGATCGGACTGGATCTGCATGACCGACAGCAACCTCATGTTGCCGCGCGATTATCTGCGCAAGGTCGTGCAATCCTGGGGGCCGAAAACCGGGCTGGTGTCTGGCCCGCCGGTGGGGTCGCGCCCCTCTGGCCTTGCGGGCAGTCTGGAATGTGCGTTCCTGAATTCGAACCAGGCGCGGCTGCAATTGACCTCCGACAGCCTTGGCCGGGGGTTTGCCCAAGGCAAGACCCTGTTCTGGAACCGCAGAATACTGGAACGCGCCGGTGGGCTTGCGGTTCTGGGGCGGTATCTGGCCGAGGATGTGAGCGCGACAAAGCTGGTCCGCGCGCAGGGGTTGCGGGTGACGCTGACGCCTGCCCCCTTTGCGCAACCCATCGGCCAGCGCAGCTTTGCGCAGGTGTGGAACCGGCAACTCCGCTGGAGCCGGGTGCGCCGCGACGGCTTCGCGGCGCTGTTTGTGATGGAGGTTCTGAATGGCGCGGCTGTTCCGCTGGGTGCGATGGCGCTGGCGGCAGGGCTGTTGCAACTGACGCCCCTCGCCGTGATCGCCTATGCCGTATGCTGGTATGGGGCCGAGATTGTGCTGATCCGGCGCGCCGGTTGGCCCGGGCAATGGCGCGACCTTGTGGCTCTGCCGCTGCGCGACGCCTTGCTGCCGATGCTGTGGGGCGCGACGTTCCTGCGGCGCGGGATCGAATGGCGCGGGAACGCGATGCAGCCCGCGCCTGCGTTGACCGAAAAGCCCGCGCTATGAGTGAGCGCGCCACTGTATCGCGCGCGGCGGATGGCAAGGGCGACGCCCGCTTCACCTGTCTGGTGCCGGCCTATAACGAGGCCGACCGCATCGCGGCGGTGCTGGCGGCGGTGGTCGGGCATCCGATGCTGGCCGGGGTGATCGTGATTGATGACGGCTCCAACGACGGCACCGGGGCGGTGGCGCGTAAGTGTGGCGCGCGGGTGATCCGCACGGCGGGCAATCTGGGCAAAACGGGCGCGCTGTTGCGCGGGTTGGCCGAGGTTTCGACCAGCCATGTCGTGCTGATTGACGCCGATCTGAGCGGGCTGAGCAGGCAGGCGGTGTCGGCACTGATCCGGCCGGTTCTGTTGGGCCGGGCGGGGGCGGCGATTTCGCTGCGAGGCAACGCGCCACGGACCTGGCGGATGATCGGGATCGACTATATCTCGGGTGAAAGGGTCATTCCGCGCGCGGTGCTGGCGGGGCATGAGGCGGAACTGCGGGCCTTGCCGCGCTTTGGCTTTGAGGTGTTTCTGAATCAGCTGCTGGTCACGCAGGGGGCGCGAATCGCGGTGGTGCGCTGGCCGGGGGTGGCCAGCCCGTCCAAGCGGATCAAGCGGGGCATCGGGGCCGGGATCTGGGCGGATGTGCGGATGATCGCGGATATTTTCCGCGCGGTTGGCCCGGTGGATTGCCTGCGCCAGATCCGCGCCCTGATCCGGCTGCGGCTGCCCAACGGGTCGTAAGCGGCGGCGCGGGCCGTGGCGTCCCGGTTGGGGACATTGCTTTTATGACGTTCTTTCATAGGGTTGCCAAAAGTCATTTACGATTTGGCAACTTTTGTCAAAGCCGCGCCGCACCTTGTGTTGCGCGCCCGATTTCTTCGAAGAAATCGGTTCGGAGCCTTCGAAGGCTCCGAACCGGATTTTTTGAAAAATCCGGGGTGCCCTCGCTCAAGACCCCGTCTGTGCCGCCCGCAGATGCCCGGCAAAGCCGGGGTGAAGGATCAGCGCCTTGCAGCGGGCAAAGCGGCCATCGGCATAGGCGCGGAAATCCTCTGCCGGGTTGGCGTTGGCCAGTTGGATCAGGCCCCACAGCGTCCAGAGATAGTCGCACATCGCCTTGTAGATCACCATGCGGCCAAGGTCGGCGGCGGGGGGCGGGCCGCCGAAATAGGCGGTCAGCAGCGCCGCGTCCTGCGCCGCGTCAAAGCCCGCCTCAACCGACAGATCGCCCAGATCCCACATCGGATCGTTCATGCCGGAATATTCCCAATCGACCAGCCACATCCGATCGCCGGTATCCAGAAAATTCTCGCACAACGGATCACAGTGGCAGGCGACCAAGGGCGCGGGCCGCGCGGCCAGTGCCGCACGGATGGCGGCAATCTGGGGCGTGAGGTCTGTGTAGCCTTCGGGCAGCGTCACGTCTTTGGTGGACAGGATGCGCAGGTAGTCATCCACCATGGCGAACAGGTCAAACCGGGTGGGAAACACCGCGTCCGAGGCGTGGATCCGCCGGAACACCGCCCCTGCCCGGGCCACGGCGCCGGGGCGGTCGCGAAAGGCGGCGGGCGACATGGTGGCGGCACTGGGGATGAACCGCGTCACCATCAGGCCGCTGGCCGGATCGGCGTGGATCACGGCGGGGCCGACGCCCACACGCGCGGCCTCTGCCGCCGCCACCGCCTCATGCCCACGGTTGATGTATTCCTCGGTGCCCTCGCCCGGCACGCGCAGGATGGCATCGCCCAAGCGGTAAACCCGGTTGGTCAAGCCGCCCAACCGCTCTGCCCTGCCCTGAAACCCTGCCAGCGCCGGAATGCCTGCCGCGATTGCGCGAATGTCGTCCGCCATTTGCTGCCCCCCCCTGTCGGTTCTGCAACTTGCCCGGTATCCGAAACCGCTGCCACGCGCGGCCGCGTTTTCTGATCGCTGTCTTGCCGGGAAAACCGGAACCCGCCTATAGTCTGGCAACAGCGCGGGAAAGGGTCAAGCGATGGCGGAAGACGATCACGACGGGCATCTGGGGCAGGTCTATAATGCCAAGACCCCGGAACAGGTGGCGGCGCTGTATGACGCCTGGGCCGCGTCTTATGATCTGGAGATGGCGCAGGCGGGCTATCGGCATCCGTCAATCGGGCTGGCACTGTTGGCGCGGCATCTGCCACGCGGCGCGGGCCCGGTACTGGATGCGGGCGCGGGCACCGGGATGCTGGGCGATTGGCTGGGGATCATGGGTTATCCGGTGGTGGAAGGTCTGGATATTTCGCAGGGCATGCTGGCGGTGGCGCGGGCGAAAGGCGGCTATGCGGCGCTGCACTGTCTTGCCCTTGGCGGCGATCTGCCGTTTGACGATGGGCATTTCGCCGGGGTCATCTCGACCGGCGTATTCACCACCGGCCATGTCGGTGCCGAGGCGCTGCCGGAACTGATCCGGATTTGCCGCAAGGGCGGGGTGATCGTGTTGACGGTGAAGGATACTGTCTGGAACGACGGGTTTTCGGCGCGGCTGGCAGAGTTGATGGCGGCGGGCGTGCTGGAGCGGGTCGAGGAAACCGCACCCTATGTGTCGATGCCCGGCGTGGCGGGCACATCCGTCAGCCGGGCCGTGGCGCTGCGCGTCAAAGGCTAAAGCCTGTCTGGTTAACATGGAATCGAAAATCGCTGCCTCTCGCTGCGCTCGACCGCGAATTTCGATCCGCATGTTTCTATGAAAACCAGACAGGCTCTAGAGGTCTTCGCCACGCTTGCGCCGGATCGAGTTGACCCAGGCGGTGATCAGCCGGTCTGCGATGATGCCGATGAAGGCAATCACCAGACCGGCGACGATGCCGCGCCCCGCGTCGGCCTTGGCCAGCGCCTTGAAGATTTCCTGCCCTAGATCGCGGGTGCCGACCATGGCGCAGATGATGATCATCGACAGCGACAGAAGGATGGTCTGGTTGATGCCCAGCATGATTTCGGGCATGGCCACGGGCAGTTGCACATGGCGGAACAACTGCCGCTTGGTGCAGCCCGAAACGCGGCCCGCCTCGATCAACTCACCCGGCACCTGACGGATGCCGTGGTTGGTGTAGCGGATCGAGGGCACGATGGCGAAGGCCACGGTGGCGATCAGCGCGGTAACGTCGCCGATGCCGAACAGCATCACCACCGGGATGATGAAGCAGAAGGACGGGATGGTTTGCAGCCCGTCGATGATCGGGGTGATGAAGGCGTTGAAGCCATCGCTGCGCGACGCCCACAGCCCCATCGGAATGCCTAAGGCACAGGCCACCAACACCGCCGCACCGCAGAGGTACAGGGTTTGCATGGCGGGCACCCACAGGCCGGTTGCGGCGCAGAACCAGGTCAGCACCGTGATCAGGATGGCAAAGCTGCGGCCACCCAACGTCCAGGCCAATGCCGCCAGCACCAAAAGGACACCAAACCACGGCAGCGCCTCGAACACCGCGCGAAGGGGGTTGAGGAAGTTCAGCAGGATGAAATAACGCACCGCCTCGATCGCGTCGTACCAGTTCTGCACGATCCAATCGACCCCGGCCTTCCAATAGGCGGCGGTGGTCAGCGTGGCGTCTTTCGGCAGTTTCGCCAGCGCCGGGATGAACAGGCTGGCCAGTGTGGTGACGGCAAGGATGCCGATGATGAGGATCAGGTTGCCGTGCCGCTGCCACAGGGTTGTGGCGATGCGGGTATCGGGGCCTTTGCGGGCGACGGCCTGGCTGAGACGATCCAGCACGATGGCGATGACGACGATGGCCAGCCCCGCCTCCATCGCCTGACCGACTTTCAGCGCGCGCAGGGCCAAGAGAACGTCATAGCCCAAGCCCCCCGCGCCGATCATGGAAGAGATGATCACCATGTTCAGCGCCAGCATGATGACCTGATTGACCCCGATCATCAGCGAGGGTTTCGCCGAAGGGATCAGCACGCGCCACAGCTTTTGCCGCTTGGTGCAGCCC
>CAMFLG010000147.1 GCA_945957495.1 uncultured Pseudorhodobacter sp.
AGCAGGAACAGCCAGGCAAGCTGGATCGGCGTGAAGCCGAGACTGTTAAAGTGCAACAGCACCAGCATCCGCAACGCGCCGTCGGACAGCATGAAGGCCCAGTAGGCCGCCGTGACGGCAGCATAGGCGCGGAGCGGGTTCGGCGGCGGGACGGCCGTGGTCACGGCTTCGGTCACAGCGCCCCCGCGACCATTCGCGTGATGTCGGCGAGGCGGCAGGAATAGCCCCATTCATTGTCATACCATGCGTAGATTTTCACCTGCGTGCCGTTGATGACCATGGTCGACAGCGCATCGATAATGGATGACCGCGGATCGTTGGTGAAGTCGCATGACACCAGCGGGCGCGTCTCATACCCCAGAATGCCATTCAGCGGTCCCTCTGCGGCGGCCTTAAACAGCGTGTTCACTTCCTCGACCGTGGTCGCCCGCTCCACCTCGAAGACGCAATCGGTCAGCGAGGCATTCAAGAGCGGCACCCGCACGGCGTGGCCGTTCAGACGGCCTTTGAGTTCGGGGTAGATCAGTGTAATCGCCGTGGCGCTGCCCGTCGTGGTCGGGATCAGGTTCAAGAGCGCCGACCGCGCGCGGCGCATGTCCTTGGCGGGGCGATCCACGATAGTCTGCGTGTTGGTCACGTCATGGATCGTGGTGATCGATCCGTGGCGGATGCCAAGCGCCTCGTGGATCACCTTGACCACCGGGGCGAGGCAGTTCGTCGTGCAGGAGGCCGCTGTGACCAGAGTCTGCGAGCCATCGTAAAGGTGATGATTGACGCCATAGACCAGGTTGAGCGCGCCACCGTCCTTGACCGGGGCCGAGACGACAACCTTCTTGACCCCCGCCGAATAGTAAGGCGCCACCTTTGCGGCAGTCTTGAAGACCCCCGTGCAGTCGATGACCAGATCAACGCCCAGTTCCGCCAGCGGCAGTGCTTCGATAGTCTTCTCATGCGTCAGCCGGATTGTCTGGCCGTTCAGAACCAGTGCTCCTTCACCGGCCGCGACCGGCGTGCGCCAGCGCCCGTGGACGGAGTCGAATTCCATCAGCAGGGCATGCTGTTCAGCATCGCCGACGGGATCGTTTAGCAGCACGATCTCACCGCCCGCACCCGTGTCGATCAAGTCGCGCAGGACAAGCTTTCCGATGCGGCCAAGGCCGTTAAGGGCGATACGAGTCATGAAGGTCAGGCCTTTGCTTTGCTGTCAGTGCCGATAGCATCAACACGGGATTGGAGAGACATCCGGCTAAGCGACTCAAAAGGCAGCTCGACGAAGGTCATGATGCGCCGCCGCAGGCCAGCGTAGGTCTGGGCAAAGACAAGCGCCTTCTCTGCGTCCGTTCCCGTTGCTTTCACCGGGTCTGGCAAGCCCCAATGGCCGGTAATGGGCTGACCCGGCCAGGGCGGACATTCCTCGGCCGCAGCTGTGTCGCAAACAGTGAAGACGAAATCCATAACGATAGCGCCCGGCCGCTGGAACTCGGAGATGTGCTTGGACCGCAAGACAGAAGTGTCATGGCCGTTGCGCTTCAGGATTTCCAGAGCAAAGGGGTTCAACTCGGTGTTGGGGCGCGTTCCGGCGGAGAAGGCCTGGAACTTACCCTTGCCCAGATCGCGGAGCAGTGCCTCGGCAAAGATCGAGCGGGCCGAGTTGCCTGAGCAGATAAAAAGTACGTCGAAGTCGGTGTCGGGGATATTCGGGTCCATTTTGGCGGCGTCCTTTGGGGCGGAGAGCAAGGGGGCAAGAAGATCGGGCCGGGCACGACCCACATCGAGGGCGAGGTAGCCGATCAATCCTTCGGTCGTGTCGAGATCGACGGCGTAGTAGAGGGATCGGCCGACCCGGGTGACCTGGACGAGGCCCGATGCGGTCAGATCTGCCAGGTGGTGGGACAGCGTGTTTTGTTTCATCCCGAGCGCCTCGGCGATCTCAGTCGGCCGCACGCCCTGCGGGGCAAAGCGCATCAAGAGACGAAAGACAGCCATCCGACCGGGATGGCCGAGTGTGGCGAAGGCATGGGCGGCGCGATTCTGTTCCATATTTCCCGATTAAAGGAATTAAATGGGTGCGTCCAATGAAGGTTTGATGACAACCCGGGTCGAAATGCGAGCCTGATTGATCCAGATCACTGCGGACATTGCCCGCTTATGCGCAGATGCGCATGAAGTGGAGTTCCCTGATGATCGTCTCCGTCCTTTCCGCCCTTGCCGAGCCAACCCGTCTTGAGGCGATGCGTCTCCTGTCTGATGGCTCGGAACACTGCGTCTGCGAGCTGATGCGCAAGTTGGGCGCGACGCAAAGCCGGATGTCGAGGCACATGCAGGTGCTCAAGCAAGCCGGGCTGGTGGTAGACAGGCGCGATGCGCAATGGGTGCGCTACCGGGTCAGGCCCGATCTGCCGCCGCATCTAAAGGCCCTGCTGGCAGCTGCCTTGGTCGAAGAGGTGATGGCGTGAATGTCTTCACCTGGATGAACGACCAACTCTTGCGGATGCAGTGGCTGTCCGACCTTGTGACAGCCGGGGTGCAGGCGGTCGGGCTGGACCCGGCCTCGCGCATCGGCGGCTCGGTGCAGTTCTTTGTCTACGACGTCATCAAGATTTTCATCCTTCTTTCAGTGCTGATCTTCGCCATTTCTTACGTGCAAAGCTATTTCCCACCGGAACGGACGCGGCGCATCCTTGGCGGGCGGTCGGGGATCGGCGCAAACATCCTTGGCGCACTATTGGGAACCATCACGCCGTTCTGCTCCTGCTCATCCATCCCGCTGTTCATCGGCTTTACCGCAGCCGGTCTCCCGCTTGGGGTGACGTTCTCATTCCTGATTTCTTCACCGCTCGTGGACATGGCCTCAGTCATTCTGCTGGCCTCGATCTTCAGCTGGCCCATCGCGTTGGCCTATGTGGGGGTCGGTCTATTGGTTGCGATCATCGGTGGTACGATCATTGGCAAGCTGGGGATGGAAGATCAGGTCGCCGCCTTCGTGCGCAACGTGCCGGTCACGGACGCAGACGAAACCCTGAGCCGGGCTGAGCGCGTGGTATTCGCCCGCAACCAGGTTCTCGATATCATCCACAAGGTCTGGCCCTATGTGCTGATCGGGGTCGGCATTGGTGCGGCCATCCACAACTGGGTTCCAGCGGAAGCCATCGGGGCGCTGCTCGGGCAGGACAAGTGGTGGGCAGTGCCGGTCGCCACCTTGGTGGGCATCCCCATGTACGCCGACATCTTCGGCACCCTGCCGATTGCCGAGGCACTGGTGGGCAAAGGCGTGGGCCTTGGCACCGTGCTGGCCTTCATGATGGCGGTGACGGCGCTGTCGCTGCCCTCGCTCATCATGCTCAAGCGCGTGGTCAAGCTGCCGCTGCTGGCCACCTTCACCGGGGTGGTGACGGTGGGCATCCTGACCATCGGCTTCACCTTCAACGCTATCACCCACTGGTTCATCTGAAAGGACAGATCATGATCATCAAGATCCTCGGCTCAGGCTGCAAGAAATGCGTGACATTAGGAGAGAACGCCAAGGCCGCAGCCGATGCCGCAGGCAAGGATGCCCAGATCGTCAAGGTCACCGACTTTGCTGAAATTGCGGCCTACGGCATCATGTCCACGCCCGGCCTGGTCGTGGATGAAAAGGTGCTGTCGGCGGGCAAGGTGCTGACCGCCGAAGAAATCGGGCGCCTGCTGTGACGGAGTATCGCGTCTCCGCCCGCCGCATCGACAGCCACGGCAGCCTTGTGGTGGCCAAGGACGCCGAGGTGGTGCTCGACACCGACATGGCAGGGCGGCGCGATGCAATGAACCCGGTGGAACTGCTGCTGTCTGCCCTTGCCGCCTGCATGCTGAAGGGGATCGAGCGGGTGACGCCGATGCTGTCGTTCCAGCTGGACGGCGCGGAGGTGCAACTGGAAGCGATCCGCCAGGATGCGCCACCCAAGCTGACGCTGATCCGCTATAAGATCACGATTGACAGCGCCGAGACGGATCAGCGGCTGGACCTCTTGCATCGCAACATCCTGAAATACGGCACCATCTCGAACACTCTGTCATCAGCCGTGCCGCTCGAGGGAAGCCTGCGCCGCAAGGTGTGACAGATTCATTTGGGGGTAGCCATGGTCGGATGGCCGCGGATCGTATTGGCTGGGGCGGCCGTCGGCATTGTTGGTGGGCTGATCGGCCTCGGCGGGGCAGAGTTCCGCCTGCCACTCCTGATCGGCCTTTTCGGCTTTGCCGCTTTGGAAGCTGTGATCCTGAACAAGGCCACCAGTCTGATCGTGGTGGCCACAGCGCTGCCGTTTCGGGCGGGAACCGTGCCACTGCATCATGTGCTGGCCGAATGGCCGACCATCCTGAACCTGCTGACGGGAAGCCTTCTTGGCGCATGGATCGGCGCCGGGCTGGCTGTCCGGATGAAATCCCGCACCCTATATCGTGTGTTGGCAGTGCTTCTGGTCCTGATCGCGGCAGTTCTAGCGCTCAGCCACAGCACGACCTTGTCGCCCGCTGCTCTTGTCACCGGACCTGCGCAGATCGTCGCGGGACTTGTCGCAGGGTTCGGCATCGGCATCGTAGCTTCGCTGATGGGCGTCGCGGGGGGTGAGTTGCTGATCCCAACGCTGGTCCTTCTGTTCGGGACCGACCTGAAACTTGCGGGCAGTCTTTCGCTGGCCATCAGCCTGCCCACGATGCTGGTCGGGTTCGCCCGCTACAGTCGGGACGACAGCTTCACGGTCCTGTCACGCAACCGGGCCTTTGTGCTTCTTATGGCTTTGGGGTCAGTGATCGGCGTCGCCATCGGCGGCCAGCTTCTGGGGATCGTACCCGAAGTCGCGCTGCTGCCGGTGCTGGTCGCCATCCTGCTGGTCTCATCCGTCAAGGTCTGGCGTCATGGCTAGGGTCAAGGTCGCCGCCGACAGGTTCACCCGCTTCATGAGCGCCTCGGCGCTTTCCTTGCGTTCGGAATAGCGGTCCACGAGGTAATCGGCCCGGTCGCGGGTCAGCAGGGTAAACTTCATCAGCTCTTCCATCACATCAACGATCCGGTCGTAAAGCGGCGATGGGCGCATCCGGCCCTCGGAGTCAAACTCCTGAAACGCCTTCGGGATCGAGGATTGGTTGGGAATGGTGATCAGCCGCATCCAGCGTCCCAATATTCGCATCTGGTTGACAGCATTGAAGCTTTGCGACCCGCCAGAAACCTGCATCACTGCCAGTGTCTTGCCTTGGGTCGGACGAACGGCCCCCTCGGACAGTGGGATCCAGTCGATCTGGGTTTTCATCAGGCCAGTCATCGCACCATGCCGTTCAGGCGATGACCAGACCATGCCTTCGCTCCATGTCACTAGATCGCGCAACTCTCGCACCTTGCGGTGGGTTGCGTCCACGCCATCGTCGACCAATGGCAGGCCCGAAGGATTGAAGAACCGCACCTCTGCGCCAAGGCGCGTCAGGATGCGTCCGGCCTCTTCGGCAGAGAAGCGGCTAAAACTGTGGGGGCGCAGCGAGCCGTAAAGGATGAGAATCCGCGGCACGTGGGTTTTGCGCGCGGGCGTCAGAAGAGCTGCCGTGTCGATGCCGGGAAATAGGGCCGCGTCAATGTTGGGTGTGTCAGACAAGGCGGTTTCCTTTCGCATCAATAATCAACTGGCCGTCTTCTTTCGCAAAGGGTCCGCGTGGAGCGCGGTCCAGAAGATCAAGCACCCTTTCCGAGGGGCGACACAGTCTCACGCCTTTCGGTGTGCAGACGATGGGTCGGTTCACAAGGATCGGATGCTGGATCATCGCTTTGAGCAACTGATCGTCTGTTACCTCTGGAGCCGTCAGGCCCATCTCTTCGGCTGGTGAACGGGCGATCCGCAGCGCCTGCCGTGCAGAGATCCCGGCAGCGGCGAACAGCCCCAAAAGCTGCGGCCGGGTCCAGCCTACCGTCAGATATTCGATAACGACCAGCTCATAGCCTGCCGCCCGGATAATGGCCATCACGTTGCGCGAGGTCCCGCAGTCGGGATTGTGGTGGATCACAACCGGAAAATCGCTGTCAGATCCGGCCATCATGATTTTTGGTATCCCGGCCAGCCCGCCCCGAAACGCAGCGCGACTTGCACCAGAAGGATCAGGGCCGGAACTTCCACAAGCGGCCCGATGACTGCTGCGAAGGCAACCGGGGAGGCAAGGCCGAAAGAGGCAATGGCAACCGCAATTGCCAACTCGAAATTGTTGCCCGCTGCGGTAAACGCGATGGCAGTGGTGCGGGGATAATCCTTTGCGATCATCCGACCGAGCACAAAGCTCAGCCCGAACTGAATGACGAAATAAAGGGCAAGCGGCACTGCAATCTTAACGGCGTCGTAGGGCAGACGCACGACTTCGCCCCCCTTCAGACTGAACATGGCGACGATGGTGAACAGCAGCGCCACCAGCGTCAGCGGCCCGATGCGCGGCAGGAAGACGCGGGTATACCAGTCGCCCCCCTTGCGAGAGATAAGAACGCGGCGGGTCAGATATCCGGCAAGGAAGGGGATGCCGAGATAGATCAGCACAGCTTCGGTGATGGTCCAGAAGCTGACATCAATCACGCTTCCCTCCAGCCCGAACCAGCCGGGCAGGATCGACAGGAAAAACCACGCGTAGGTCGAAAAGAACAGGATCTGGAAGATCGAATTGAACGCGACCAAAGCGGCAACATACTGATTGTCACCGCGCGCCAGGTCGTTCCAAACCAGAACCATCGCGATACAGCGCGCAAGTCCGATCAAGATCAGCCCCGTCATGTATTCCGGCTGGTCACGTAGGAATATCACGGCCAGCGCAAACATAAGCACCGGGCCAATGATCCAGTTCTGCACCAGAGACAACGCCAACACCCGCCGGTCGGCAAAGACCCGGGGAAGCTCTTCATATCGCACTTTGGCAAGCGGCGGATACATCATCAGGATCAAGCCGATGGCGATGGGCAGGTTGGTCGTGCCAACCGACATCATCTCGAGTCTTGCGGGCAGCCCTGGCACGACTGTGCCCAGCAAGATGCCAAGCGCCATGGCGGTAAAGATCCAGAGTGTTAGCCAACGGTCGATAAAGGACAAGCGCTTGGGGTGTTTTTGGGCAGGCATAGATCAGACCTTATGTCCAAGGGAGGTGACTTCGGGCAGGCAGCACGCATCCAAGGGGGTGCTCTGCGCAATAAGGTTGGCGAAATCAGAAAGAGTTCGCAGGGCATCCGGGTTGAGCGCATAGCAGACACGCGGACCATCGATCTCGCCGCGCACCACTCCAGCAGCCTTCAGAATGCGCAGATGTTCCGAGACGGTGGATTGCGCCAAACCGATCGCGTCAACAATATCGCCGCCGATGCATCCCGGCGTAGCAAGAAGGAGGCGCAGGATACGAAGCCGCGCCGGATGGGCCAAAGCCTTGGCCAGTTCGGCAACATGTTCATCCTTCGATGTGTCATAATTTTTC
>CAMFLG010000148.1 GCA_945957495.1 uncultured Pseudorhodobacter sp.
ATGGCGCGTTGGGGGATCACGCTGACTGCCGAAGAGGTGTCCGCCGTGCGCAGCCCGGCCGACTTTGACGACCTTATTGCCGCTGCCCTTGATCGGGAAAAGCCGCAAGCCTAACTGACTGAGACATCTGGAGAAGAACATGCCCATCACCCTGCCCACCACCCTGCCCGCCTTTGACGTTCTGCGGAACGAAGGTGTGATGGTGATGTCGCCGGAGCGGGCTATGGCACAGGAAATCCGCCCGCTGCGGATTGGCCTGCTGAATCTGATGCCGAAAAAGATCCAGACTGAAAACCAGTTTGCCCGGCTGATCGGCGCAACGCCGTTGCAGATCGACTTTCAGCTGATCCGCATGAGCGAACATCAGGCCCGCAACACTGCCGCCGAACATATGGAGGCGTTTTACCGCCCGTTTCAGGAAGTGAAGGATGAAAAGTTCGACGGTCTGATCATCACCGGCGCACCGATCGAACATCTGCCCTTCGAAGAAGTGACCTACTGGGATGAGTTGTGCGAGGTGATGGACTGGACGCAGACCAACGTGTTTTCCACCTTTGGCGTCTGCTGGGGTGGCATGGCAATGATCAACCATTTCCACGGCGTGCAGAAACACATGCTGGATCACAAGGCGTTCGGCTGCTTCCGCCACCGCAATCTGGCACCGACCTCGCCCTATCTGCGCGGCTTTTCGGATGATTTCGTGATCCCGGTCAGCCGCTGGACCGAAATGAAAGAGGCCGAAATTGACGCAGCACCGGGCTTGACCACGCTGTTGGGCAGTGATGAGGTTGGCCCCTGTCTGGTGGAGGATGCCGCACACCGCGCGCTTTATATCTTCAACCATTTCGAATATGACAGCGACACGCTGAAACAGGAATATGATCGCGACGTGGCGGCGGGAACGCCGATCAATGTGCCGCTGAACTACTACCCCGATGACAACCCGGCGCTGGCACCGCTGAACCGCTGGCGCAGCCATGCGCATCTGCTGTACGGCAACTGGATCAACGAGATCTATCAGGGCACGCCCTACGATATGGCCCAGATCGGGCGCTGAGGTGATTGCACCGCCCGGCGCAATCGCCATAGTAGAGGCCTACAAAGGGGGATGCCATGGACCTGCCATTTGACGGCGCGATCAGCCGCTATTTCCGCGAGAGCGCGCCGAAATCGGTGCGCAAAGCCATCGAGGCTGCGGACAAGGATGATATCCTGTGGAAGGAATATCCCTACCGCGAAGAGCTGAAAAAGAAGGAATATGAGGCCCAGATGCAGGGCCTGCAGATTCAACTGATGCGGATGCAGGCCGATCTGAAAAAGACCGGCAAGCGGGTGATTGTGGTGTTCGAAGGGCGCGATGCCGCCGGAAAAGGCGGCGCAATCAATATCTTGCGCGAAAACCTTAATCCACGCTCCGCCACCGTCGCCGCCCTGCCAAAGCCGACCGAGCGCGAGGCCGCGCAGTGGTATTTCCAACGCTATATCGACTGGCTGCCTGCAGCGGGTGAAATGACCATCTTTGACCGCAGTTGGTACAATCGCGGCATTGTCGAACATGTCTTTGGCTTTTGTACCCCCGCACAGCGCGCGCGGTTCTTTCAGCAACTGCCGGAGTTTGAACGCATGCTGGTGGACGAAGGCTTTACCGTGATCAAGTTCTGGCTTGAGGTCGGTCAGGCCGAACAGCTCAAACGGTTTCTGGACCGCGAGAACGATCCGCTGAAACAGTGGAAACTCAGCCAGATCGACATCGACGGGCTGGCGAAATGGGATGAATACTGCGCGGCCATCGACGAAACCCTGCAGATCAGCAATTTCAAATATGCGCCCTGGACGGTGGTTCTGTCGGATGACAAGCTGCGCACCCGCATTGCCTGCCTGCAAAAGATCCTGATCACCGTTGACTATGCCGGCAAGGACAAGGCGCTTATCGGCGCGCTTGATCCGAAGATCTGCGGCGATATTTCCCTGAGGCCGAAGGGGTGAAACGCGGCTATCACCATGGCAACCTGCGACAGGCTTTGGTCGAGGCGGCGCTTGATCTGATTGCAGAGCAAGGGCCGACCGGCTTTACCCTGTCAGAGGCCGCCAAGGCCGCCGATGTGACGCCTGCGGCGGTTTACCGGCATTTCACCGGCCGTGATGATCTGATCGCCGAGGTGGCGCGGCAAGGTTATGATATTTTTGCGGCGCTGATGGAGTTTGCCTATAACAACGGCAAGCCCTCTCCTCTGGCTGCGTTCGAGGCGACGGGGCGCGCCTATCTGGCCTTTGCGCGCAAATACCCCGGTCATTACATGGCGATGTTCGAAAGCGGGCTGAACCTGCAGGCCTATCCCGATCTGGCGATGGTGGCCCAAAAGGCCCGCGATGTGCAGGAACGCGCCGCCGAACACCTGGCGCAGAACCTGCCGGGAACCAAACGCCCTCCGGCCACGATGGTTTCGGCGCATATCTGGGCGCTCAGCCATGGGGTGGTGGAACTTTTCGCGCGCGGCGCCCCGGGGGCGAAAAGCCCCTTTGCCCCCGAAGACCTGCTCGAATCCGGGATCGGCATCTACCTGCGCGGGCTTGGCCTGTTGCCGCCCGACAAATGACAAAGGGGCCCGAAAGCCCCTTCATCTTGGTTCAAATACTCTCGCGCGAAGCGCACCGGCGCGTCAGCGCCTCAAGACGCGTGCGGCGCAGCCGCGCCATCAGATCACCCCGACAGCCGCCCCGCCTTAGAGCGGGATGAGTTTGAAAGGAATCGAAAATCGCTGCCTCTCGCTTCGCTCGAACGCGTTTTTCGATATTCCTTGTTCCGTGAAAACTCATCCCGCCTTAGCGGAACAGCACCATGGCCGAGGGGCTCCATGCCACACGGGCGCGTTCCTTGATGTCCAGCACCGGGCGACCGGGGATGTTGCGCATCGACAGGCGCATCGGCGCGTCGGTGCCATCCAGACGCACATCGTAATAGGTCATGTCGCCGTAATAGACGACCTCTTCTACCGTGCCCATGCTTTCGCGGTCTGCTGCGGTCTGGCCGTCGAACAGGATCGTCAGGGTTTCCGGGCGGAACCCGATCGAGGCGCCTTCGGCATTGGCGCCGCTGACCTGATCGGCGTCCAGCGTCAACTGGCCAAAACCATGCGCCTCGATCTCAACCTTGCCACCCGCTTCGGATTTGATCTGGGCGGGCAGGAAGTTCATCGTGCCGATGAAATCCGCCACCCGGCGCGAGGCGGGTTTGCGGTACAGCGTTTCCGGGTCGGCCAGTTGTGCGATTTCACCATCGAACATGACGGCGATGCGGTCTGACATCACCAACGCCTCTTCCTGATCATGCGTCACCAGAATGAAGGTGATGCCAACCTGCCGCTGCAGCTTGATCAGTTCCATCTGCATCTGTTCGCGCATCTTCTTGTCCAATGCGGACAAGGGTTCGTCCAAAAGCAGCACCTTCGGTTTCAGGATCAGCGCACGGGCCAGCGCCACACGCTGACGTTGGCCACCCGACAGGGCATGCGCCGCGCGTTTGCCAAAGCCTTTGAGGTTGACCATTTCCAGTGCCTCGGCAACGGCCTTGTCCTTTTCGGCCTGCGGGCGCGGATCCTTGCGCAGACCGAAGCCAACGTTCTGTTCCACGGTCAGATGCGGAAAGATCGCGTAGGACTGGAACACCATGTTGGTGGGCCGCTTGTTGGCGGGCACCCCGGCCATGTTCTTGCCGTCGATCATCACCGCGCCCGAAGAGATGCCCTCGAACCCGGCGATGGTGCGCAACAGCGTGGTCTTGCCACAGCCCGACGGCCCCAGCAGCGAAAAGAATTCGCCCGCCTTGATCGTCGCGGTGATGCCGCGCAGCGCGTGGTAATCACCGTAATATTTATGAACGTCCTTGAACTCGATCATGGTCGCTTTTTCGGCAGAGAACGTCACAGGAAGCCTCCAGTATCCTTGCCACCGGTTTTCGCGATACCGCGGCGGCGGAAATATTCAGCAGTTGCAAGAAGGGCGACAGAGAGACAGACCAGAATGGTGCCCAGTGCCATGATGACAGGAACATTCTGCGGAAAGCGGAACTGCCCCAGAATGTAAACCGGCAGGGTGTTTTCGTTGCCGGCAAGGAAGAAGGCCATGATGAATTCATCAAGGCTGATGGTGAAGGTGATCAGCAGGGACGAGATGATGCCCGGCATCACCAAGGGCAGGATGATCAACCGAAAGGTCGATGCAGGCGTTTCGCCAAGGTCATAGGCCGCCTCCTCCAACGACCGGTCCAGCGATTGGAAGGCCGCGGACAGAATGGCGATCGAGAACGGCGTACAGACCAGAACGTGACCCAAGATCACGGTGAACAGGCTCAGCGGCACGCCAAGACCCAGAAGAACGGTCAGAATGGCCACGGCCAGAATGATTTCCGGCAACACCAGCGGCAGCATGATCATGCCCATGATCCCGGCCTTGCCCGGAAAGCTGTATCGGGTCGAGGCACGCGAGGCAAAGATGCCCAGGGCCGTTGCCATCAACGACGAGCTGACCGCGATGATCAGAGAGTTCTTCAGCGCGCGGTGCAGTTCGGGCTCTTCCCAAAGCTTGGCAAACCATTTGGTGGTGCCACCTGTCAGCGGAAAGGCGATGACGGTTGCGTCGTTGAAGGCAAAGATCGGCAACAGCGCAATCGGCGCGTACAGAAAGATCAGATAGGCGATTGTGTAAACTTTGAACCAGCCACCGCGCATCATTTGGCCCCCTTCAGGAAGCGTCGATTGACGAAGAGGAACAGCAGGCTGATGGCAACCACAATCGCCATCGCCGAAATCGCAATGGCAGAGCCCATCGGATAGTTATCCAGTTTCTTGAAGTTCAGGTCGATCAGGTTGGCGACCATCCGGCCTTCGGGGCCGCCCAACAGCAGCGGCGTCACATAGTCGCCGATGGTGGGGATGAACACGATCAGCACCGACGAAATCACCCCCGCCATCGACAGCGGCAGCGTGACGCGGATAAAGGTCATCACCGGGCTTTCGCCCAGATCGCGCCCGGCTTCCAACAGCGAACGGTCGATTTTCTCCAGCGCCACAAAGATCGGCAGAATGGCGAAGGGCGCATAGGCATGGGCCAGCGCGGTGATCACGGCGCCGACGGAATAGTTGATCGACTGGATCGGTTCGGAAATAATCCCCATCGACAACAGGCTGGAGTTGATCACGCCGTTATAGCCCAAGATCACCTTCCACAGGAAAATCCGGATCAGGTATGAGGTCCAGAACGGAATGGTGATCAGGAACAGCCAAAGCGACTTTTTCGAGGGTTCCACGAAGAAGCTGACGAAATAGGCCACCGGAAAGGCCAGGATCACGGTGGTTGCCGTCACAGCCAGCGACACGAACAACGACCGCAGCATCACCGCGCGGAAGGCCGGGTTCGACCAGGCGGTGATATAATTGTCGAGGGTGAATTCGCGGATGATGGTCAGGTAGCCATCGGTCCAGAAGCTGTACAGAAAGATCGTGACCAGCGGTGCCGCCAAAAGCAGCGTCGCGTATATCGCGGTTGGGCTGATCATGGCTAAACCGCTGGCAGCCTCAGACTCTCTGAAGCGGCCCCACCGGGTCGATTGCGGCATCATTCCCCCTTGCTGCGCCATAAGCTGGCGTCATTTTTCCAAGATTTGATCAAATTAACCCGATTAAACAAAACCGCGCAAGCCCGATTTTGCCAGCCTAATGTGACATGGGGAAGTGATTCAGTCTCAACCCATTATGCGTTCGATAGAAATCGCTCTTTTTTTCAGCTCGTCATAGAGGGTCGGAAGCACTCTGATGGCGTTCACGGCAACCTGCAAAGCATCCGAAATGCGTTCATCATTGTCGCCGGGCGCTGCGACTCGCCAGACCATGCGATGGCTTGAGCCATCGTCATAAACGATTTCGGTGCTGCCGTGGCGCGTCTTGCGCAAACCCAGAAAATCAGTGTGTCCTTTGGGCGCGTGAAAGCTGGTCTGAAGTCCCATTTTTGGGCCTCTTTTTATCTGCTCTGTCCGCGATACTGCGCGCGGCCTGACCTTTCGGTCAATTCCCCCTGAAAGATTGTGGGAAATGCGAGTCTTGCGCGCAACACTTGGGGGTGCGCTATACCGCCATGTCATTCGGTGGGCGCGGTAGCAGATGCGCCAGGGTGGCCAGACCAGAGGCCAGATGTTGCCGGGGTATGTCCCCCGCAATGGCAAGACGCACCGCATTGGGCGCGCGGCCGGTGCTGGTGGCGTATTGGTCGGCGGCGCGCAGCAATACGCCCTGCTCTTCGGCCATGCGGGTAAAGGTATAGGCGCGCCAGCCCTGCGGCAGGCGCAGCCAGGCAAAGGGGATGCCGGACTGCCATGTCAGATCAAATCCGCCCATATGCGCCACAAGCATATCCAGCCGGGCATCAAATTCGGATTGTACCTTTGCGCGGATCTCGGCCGCGGCACCAGATTGCAACAATTCCGAAACAAGCAGGGTCAGCGGCAGGGCCAAAGCAAAGAAATTGTGCTGGGCGGCGATCCGTCCGGTTTCCCCCATGCCAAGCGGGCAGACAACATAGCCAAAGCGCAGGGCGGCCGAAACCGATTTTGACAGGCTGCCGGTGTACCAGACCCGATCCGGCGCCATGGAGCGCAGAGTGGGTTGATCGCTGGAAGAGACTGAATAGCATTCATCTTCAATGATTTGCAGATCATACTTTTGCGCGATTGCCAGAATGTCGGCCTGTCGTTCGCGGCTCATCCGGGCGGCGGTGGGGTTTTGGGCGCTGGGGGTCAGGCAAAGCACCTGCGCGCCATGGCGGCGGCAGGCAGCCTCCAGTGCATCGGGGCGGATGCCTTCGTCATCCAGTTCGATCGTCACCACCTCGGCCCGTGCCGCGCGCGCGGCATAGCGAAACCCCGGATAGGCAAGGTCTTCGATCAGAACCACAGGGCGGTCGCCACGCAGGCAGCAATCCAGCACCAGATTGACGCCATTCTGCCCGCCATGGCACAGCATCACATCCTGCTGCGACACCGGGCCCAGGTTGCGCGGCTTCAGCCAGCCCACAACCGCCTCGCGCAGGGGGGCTTCATCCCTTTGATTTGTATAGCTTAGCCATTCCGGGCCAACGCGCGTCGCCATCCCCGCCAGAATTTCGGCAAAGACCGGCGCCTGCCCAACATCGGGAAGCGAAGGCGAGCGCAGATCAACCCGGTCCGGCCCATCCGCGTGATCACGTTCGACAAACAGCGGCTGTGTGGGGCCAAGCTGCGGCTTTGCGGCGGCGACAAAGGTGCCGCGCCCGACCGTGGCCTGCAACAACCCCTCTTGCGTGGCGATCTGATAGGCGCGCGACACGGTGCCGGGGGTGACGGACAATTGATAGGCCAGTTCGCGCACCGTGGGCAATTGTGCGCCCTGCTTCAACTCTCCGCTGCGCACGGCATCCCGCAGCG
>CAMFLG010000149.1 GCA_945957495.1 uncultured Pseudorhodobacter sp.
CATGATCAGCCCCCCATCGTCCAGCGGGCCCAGAAGTGCCCGAATACTTCATATTTCGCCAGGAAAGACACGGCCACGACCCAGAACAACGACAGGGGCAAGAACACCTTCCAGCCAATCCGCATCAGCTGGTCATAGCGGTAGCGCGGCACGATGGCCTTCACCATGGCGAACATGAAGAAGAACACCCACATCTTCGCAACCATCCACCACCAGCCATCGGCGATGCCCGGAATGGGCGACAGCCAGCCGCCGAAGAACAGCAAGGAAATCAGCGCGCACATCAGGAAGATGGCGATGTATTCGCCCGCCATGAACAAAAGGTACGGCGTCGAGGAATATTCCACCATGAACCCCGCGACCAATTCCGATTCCGCCTCGGGCAGATCGAAGGGCGGGCGGTTGGTTTCGGCCAAGGCGCTGATGAAGAACAGGAACACCATCGGGAAATGCGGCAGCCAGTACCAGTTCAGCAGACCAAGATTGCCGTCCTGCGCCGCCACGATCGACGTAAAGCTCATCGAGCCGGTCGAAATGATGATGCCGATGATGATCAGGCCCAGCGACACCTCGTAGGAAATCATCTGCGCGGCAGAGCGCAGCGACCCCAGGAACGGGTATTTGGAGTTCGAGGCCCAGCCCCCCATGATCACGCCGTACACTTCCAGGCTGGACACCGCGAACACGAACAGGATCGCCACGTTGATATCGGCCAGAACCCAGCCGCTATCGAACGGGATCACCGCCCAGGCCAGGATCACCAGAACGAAGGACAGCATCGGCGCCAGAAAGAACACCGCCCGGTCGGCCCCTGCGGGCACCACGATTTCCTTGACGACATATTTCAGCGCATCGGCCACCGATTGCAGCAGGCCCCAGGGGCCAACCACGTTCGGCCCCCGCCGCATCTGCACCGCCGCCCAGATCTTGCGGTCGCCATAGACGAGGAACAACAGCGAAATCATCACAAAGGCGATGATCGCGAGGCTCTGCAGCGCAATCAAAAGCGCCACCCCAAGTCCCGTTTGAAAGAATTCAGCCATGATCCCTCACGTCCTCAAACCGTTGGTATACCTTGCGCACCGCAGTCGCGCACGGTCACTTCGGCGTCTATCGTTTTCAGTCCCATGGGCAGGGACGCCGAGATGGTGTAAACCGCATCCCCGCGCCAAGTTCCACCCTGTTTCGCAACATTTGTCCGCAGATGACGCGCAAATCCAAAGCCCCGGATCAGCGCATACTGCGCCGCAGCACAGCGGGCATAAGCATCCACATCTTCATCATTGCGCGCCCCGGTCATTTCCACCCGGAAGTTGACCAGATCACCGTCCAGCAGAATCGTCTCAATCCCCAGATAGACCGGGTTGAACGGCGCCTCGCTGACCTGCGCCGTCTTGTCAGACGCGCAGCCGAACAGCCCGCCCGAGGCGGCTGTTACAACGGCAAGTCTGGCAAGCGTCGCCATCATCAAATCACTCCGCCGCCAGCGCGATTTTCGCGCGTTCGGCTTCCATCGCGGCCAGTTCGCCCATCACGGCAGAGGCCCGCGCAATCGGATTGGTCAGGTAGAACCCTTTGAAGGCATTGCGGAAATCGGCACGGCCCATGTCGCGCAATGCAATCGGGCTCCAGGCGTTCTCGGCCACATGGTCGATCTGGCCCAGATGCGGATGCGCCGCCACCATCGCCCGGCGCAGGGCGGCAAGGCTGTCCCACGGCAGGGTCAGGCCCAACTCGCCCGACAGGGCGCGCAGGATCGCCCAGTTTTCCTTGGCCTCACCCGGCGCAAAGCTGGCGCGCGCGGCCAGTTGCGGGCGGCCTTCGGTGTTCACGAACAGCCCGCTTTCCTCGGTATAGGCCGCGCCCGGCAGGATGATGTCGGCGCGGTTGGCACCGCGATCCCCATGGCTGCCCTGATAAATCACGAAGGGTCCGGCGGCAATTTCGACCTCATCGGCGCCAAGGTTGTAAATCACCTCCGCGCCTTCAGTTGCCGCCACCAGGCCGCCCTCGGTCACAGCGCCCACATCCATCGCGCCAACACGCGACGCCGCCGTGTGCAGAACCAACAGCTTGGCCTTGCGCGCCTCGGCAATCGCCATCGCATAGGCCAGAACCGCTTCGCCGTCCGCTTCGTTCAGCGCGCCCTGCCCCACGATCACAATGCCGGGCTTGCTATCCGCCTCGGCGCTGCGCGCCAGTTCCAGATGGGAGGCAAGCGCCGCGCGATCGGTGCCGAAATGGTGGCATTCATAGGTCAGATCCACCGCCTGCCCGATCAACCCAACGGTCGCGCCTTGCGTCCAGGCCTTGCGGATGCGCGCGTTCAGAACCGGGGATTCCACCCGCGGGTTCGTGCCGATCAGCAAGATGCCGCCCGCCGTGTCGATATCCTCGATCTTCGCCGTGCCAACATAACCCGACCGGTTGCCAATCGGCAGCCGCGCGCCATCGGTGCGCGATTCCACATGACCGCCCAGCGATTCAATCAGCGCCTTCAGCGAATAGGCCGCCTCAACCGGGGCAAGATCGCCGACCAGACCCGCAACACGTTTGCCCTTCATCGCCGCCGCCGCCGCTGCCAAAGCCTCGCCCCAGCCAGCTTTGCGCAGGCGACCGTTCTCACGGATGTAAGGCGTGTCCAGCCGTTGGCGGCGCAAGCCGTCCCAGATGAAACGGGTCTTGTCGGAAATCCATTCCTCGTTCACGCCATCATGGTTGCGCGGCAGAATGCGCATCACTTCCCGGCCCTTGGTGTCGATGCGGATGTTCGACCCCAGCGCATCCATCACGTCGATGCTCTCAGTCTTGGTCAACTCCCAAGGCCGCGCCGTGAACGCATAGGGTTTCGAGGTCAGCGCCCCCACCGGGCACAGATCAATGATGTTACCCTGCAGGTTACTGTCCAGCGTCGCGTTCAGATAGCTGGTAATCTCGGCATCTTCCCCGCGCCCGGTCTGGCCCATCTGCAGGATGCCCGCCACTTCCGAGGTAAAGCGCACACAGCGGGTGCAGGAAATGCAGCGCGTCATCTTGGTTTCCACCAACGGACCCAAATTCAGATCCTCTGACGCGCGTTTGGGTTCGCGATAACGGCTGAAATCCACGCCAAAGGCCATCGCCTGATCCTGCAGGTCGCACTCGCCACCCTGATCGCAGATCGGGCAATCCAAGGGATGGTTGATCAGCAGGAATTCCATCACGCCTTCGCGCGCCTTCTTGACCATCGGCGAGTTGGTTTTCACCACCGCCGGCTCGCCATTCGGGCCGCCGCGCAGATCGCGAACCTGCATCGCGCAAGAGGCCGCCGGTTTCGGCGGGCCGCCCACCACCTCGACCAGACACATCCGGCAGTTGCCCGCAATCGTCAGCCGTTCGTGATAGCAGAACCGCGGAATCGCCACCCCGGCAACTTCCGCCGCCTGAATGATCGTCATCGCCGGATCCACCTCGACCTCGATGCCGTCGATGATGAGTTTCTTGAGAGGTGCCATCCGCTTACTCCGCCGCCACTTGCGCACATCCGTGGGTTTTCCACGCCTGCGCCTCTTTCAGATAAGACCAGCCAAACGCCTGATCGCTATTGCCGTTGGCCTGCAGCGCAGCAAGCCGCGCAAGGCCTTCCTCCAACGTCGGTTTGTGCCCGGCGGGCACCCACCACATCACGAAATGCATGCGGCCCAACACCTCGAACCACTCTGCCCGCCGCTCATAGAACGCGCGATGCACGGTGTTCCAGACAAAGGCCTCCAGCGTTTCGACATTCTCCCAAACCGTCAGGTTCGATACAAACTGCGCGTCGCCGTCGATCTTGGTCTCGGTATTGCCCTTGCCGGGCTCGCCCGAGCCTTCCATCATCCAGACAAACCCCGGCATCCGCTTGCCCAGGCCGTTGATCCGATCCAATGCGCCCATGAACTCGGCCACGCGCGGATCGTCGGTGGGGGCCAACAGGCGCCCCACGTTCAATTCGGCAAGCTGATGTCCGGCGGGTTGCATCATTTCCACGACTTCAACAAACTGCCCGCAAGCGTGCCCTTGGCGATTTCGGCCTTCCCGGCCACGCAATAGCTTTCAGCATCGCCCTCAACCGCACCGGCCTTTTTCAGATAGGCGGTGGCCAAGGCATTGATGCGCTTTTTCTCAACCGGGTCTTTCAGAAAGGCCTTCACCTCGGCCTCGGTATAGCCTTGGGCGCGGGCATAAGCCTCCAGATCATTCATCTTGCCCAGAACCGTGAACATCCGCGCCGTGATCGACGGGCAGGTCTTGCGAATGCTGTCGCCCACCTTCGCGGCAACCAGCGAGTCGGTGATGTGCTGGTTCTGGTTCAGCGGAACCGTGGCATAGGCCGGAACGGCGGCGGTCAACAGGGCGGCCAGACTCAGGCTGGCAAAGAAACGAGTCATGGGATTCTCCTTGGCGATGACTGCCAGGAACCCTGCGGCCATCGCAGAGGCTATGCCATGACAAGCGGCCAAAAACAGGCTGTTATGCGATGACAACGCGGTCATACGCAGCCCCCCTTGAACATCCACGCGCCAGAGACGAAATGCCCGTAGGCCTGCGGGTTCAACCGCCGACCGGCATTTGCACAATAAGTCTCGCCCGCGCGCTTGGCGGCCAAGCCTTCGTAATTACCAAAAGCAACGCCGCCGCGCGACACCGCCAGCGCATCGCCCTGAACCTCGGCCACATAACCCACACCGTCCCGCTCAAACCCGACCGGGCCTTGCGCAGGCAGCATCGGCCGGGAAACCGGCGCGCCACAGGCAGAAAGCATCAGGCCAAGCATCACGAGTCGCCCCTTCACCAGTTCACTCTGCCGCCATGGCGCCCATGCGCCCGGTCTTTTTCGCCTTGATCCGGTCTTCGATTTCCTCACGGAAATGCCGCACCAGACCTTGAATAGGCCAGGCTGCCGCATCGCCAAGCGCGCAGATTGTGTGGCCTTCAACCTGTTTCGTCACCGAAATCAGCATGTCGATCTCTTCAACCTCGGCCTCGCCGCGCACCAACCGGTCCATGACCCGCATCATCCAGCCTGTGCCTTCGCGGCAAGGCGTGCATTGGCCGCAAGACTCATGCTTGTAGAACTTCGACAGCCGCCAGATCGCCTTGATCACATCGGTCGATTGATCCATCACGATCACCGCCGCCGTACCCAGACCCGACCGCTGTTCGCGCAGCCAGTCGAAATCCATGATCGCGTCTTCGCATTGCGCCGCGTTCAGCATCGGTACGGAAGAGCCGCCCGGGATCACCGCCTTGATGTTCTTCCAGCCGCCGCGCACGCCGCCGCAATGCACGTCCAACAACTCACGCAGCGAAATCGACATCGCTTCTTCCACCACGCAAGGGTTGTTCACATGGCCCGAAATGCCGAACAGCTTGGTGCCCGCATTGTTCGGACGGCCAAAGGACGAAAACCAATCCGCGCCCCGACGCAGGATCGTCGGCACCACGGCGATGGATTCCACGTTGTTCACCGTGGTCGGGCAGCCATACAGCCCCGATCCCGCCGGGAACGGCGGCTTCATCCGCGGCATCCCCTTCTTGCCCTCAAGGCTTTCCAGCAGCGCGGTTTCCTCGCCACAGATATAGGCCCCGGCCCCATGCGCCAGATACAGGTCGAAATCAAAGCCCGACTTGCAGGCATTCTTGCCCAGCAGCCCCGCATCATAGCATTCGTCAATCGCCGCCTGCAGCGCCTCACGCTCGCGGATATATTCACCGCGGATGTAGATGTAGCAGGCATTCGCCCCCATCGCGAAAGAGGCGATCAGACAGCCCTCGATCAGCGTATGCGGATCGTGCCGCATGATCTCGCGGTCCTTGCAGGTGCCCGGCTCGGATTCGTCGGCGTTCACCACCAGATAAGACGGCCGCCCATCCGATTGCTTGGGCATGAACGACCATTTCAACCCGGTCGGGAAACCCGCCCCGCCGCGCCCGCGCAGACCCGAGGCTTTGACCTGTTCGATGATCGTGTCCTTGCCACGCGCCAGAATCTCGGCCGTGCCGTCCCAATGGCCGCGCTTTCTTGCGCCCGCCAACGAACGGTCATGCATCCCGTAAAGGTTGGTAAAGATGCGGTCCTGATCCTTGAGCATGTGTGCCCCTTCCTACGTGCGGCGCGCGCGCCAAATTTGATACGTCACGATCAGGGCCCAGATGAACCCCGCCACTGCAGCCAGATCCGCCAGCAGGGCGTACCTCGGGGGCAACCCCAAAGACCCGCCAACGATCTGCACCCCCAACCACAACAGCATGGTCCCGGCGATCACCAAGGCCACCAGCCTTGCCTTGCGCGCGGTATATGCGTCCTTCGGGTCAGGAGCCGCCATCTTTACCTCAGTGATGCCCGTGACCATGGCCATGGTCCGCGCCATGATCCTCAGTCACCGTCAACTCCACCCCGCCATTGCCCAGAAGCACGGCGTAAACCCCGAACACCACGACGCCGATGAAACCGGCCGCCGACATTTCCGCCCCGCCCAGCCAACGCGCCAGAAAGGCCGCGATCAGCCCGGCGGCAACCGCCAGCAACCAACCGCCCGCCCAAGGGCCGTCAACCGCGCCGTGATCATGCGAATGGTCCATCATGGCCCTCAATAATCATTGGTCTTGGCGCGGCGGCGGAATTCTTCCATCCCGACCTCGCCAATCAGTTTCGCCTGCGCCACCCACTTGTCGCGCGTGACCCGACCTTTGAAGCCCTTCAGGTTGCCGTCCATCCATTCCACTTCCGCAGCACCCCAGGCGGCGATCTGGTCAAAGTGGAAGATGCCCAGTTCGTGGCAGATCTTCTCGATCGCAGGTCCGATGCCTTCGATCTGTTTCAGATCATCGGCAACACCACCGCGCGCAGCAGCCAGACCAACCGGCTTGCCGGTAACGGCAGCGGCGGCAACAGGCGCTTCAACCGCCTCTTTGCCCGCTGCCCGCGCCGCACGCGCCTCACGCCGTGCCTTGCGGGCCGCAAGGCGCGCGGCCTTTTCCTCAGGCGTTTCGCCAGCAACAGCCTCGCCATCCTCATCGGCGTCGTCATGCGCCACAGCCTGCGCGGTCATGGCCTTGCCCAGCCACGGCGTCGTCAACGGCACTTCCGTGCCGTCGATCCGCTTGACCGTATCGCCGATATCCACTGCCAGTTGCGCGCTGGCATTATAGGGTTTTCGCCCAGCCGCGTGGTCTTGCAAAGAGGTCAGGCCCGACAGCGGTTCTGCCGCATAGCGGCCATTCTGCGGCCCCGGCACCGGCACTTCGCCGTTCGAGAATCGACCGATCAACTCGCGCAGTTTCGCCGCCGTCAGATCCTCGTAATAATCCTTGCCAATCTGGGCCATCGGCGCATTGGCGCAGGCGCCCATGCATTCAACCTCTTCCCAGG
>CAMFLG010000150.1 GCA_945957495.1 uncultured Pseudorhodobacter sp.
GGGGAAATCCCCGCGAATATCCGCCATCATGTTGCGGACTTTGACCCAGATTCCGGGCACGTCGGCGGCCTTGGTGTCATCGCGCAGATCGACATAGACGACGGCCTTGCCAGGATAGGTTTCAGAGCGGGTGTATTTCAGCTGTTCCAGTTCTTGCAGCTTTTTCTCGATCCGGTCCGTAACTTGCGTCAGGGTTTCCTCGGTTGTGGCCCCGGGCAGGGCCGCCGAAATGATCATCGTCTTGATGGTGAAAGAGGGATCTTCCTCGCGCCCCAACGAGACATAGCTTAGCGCGCCTGCAACAAGCGAGACGATGATCAGGAACCAGATCATCGAACGGTGGCGCAACGCCCAGTCAGACAGATTAAGGCCGCCCATCATTCGATCCTTTCGCCGACAGTTTCGCCTTCGCTCAGGCTGTGGACACCGCGCACGACGATCTCTTCGCCCGCCGCGATACCGCTTTTGACCACAACGCGGTCCTCCACAACCGGCCCCAGTGTCACCGGAATCGCGTGAACCTGGCGTGGTTCGCCAGAAACTTTCCAAACCGTGGGCGCGTCGGGCGTGCCTGCGATGGCGGCGCGGGGCAGGGACAGGATCTCTGGTGTCTCGGCAGACAGCGATGCCGTCACCAAAGAGCCCAGCCGATAGATGGCGGGCACATCGCCCAGACGAAGCCGCAAGCGGCGGCTGCGGGTGCCGGTGTCAGCCACCGGTTCCACCAGCCGCAGGCTGCCTTCCAGTGGCGGCATGGCAGGGGTGCGGCCGCGCACGGTGAACTTGGCACCTTCGGGCAGCAGCGCCAGGAATTCCGATGGCACGTCAATGACGGCCTCGCGCCCGGTCTGACCGGCCAGTGTCACCACAACCATGCCCGCCGACACAACCGTGCCTGGCTTGGCATTGGTGGCCAGAACGATGCCGTCCATCGGCGCGGCCAATGTGCCAAAGCGTTCGGCGTCGCTGGCACGGGTCAGAACCGCCTCTGCCGAAATCACCGCCGCCGCCGCCGCATCGCGCGAACCCTGCGCGGCCTCCAGCTGTGCCTGGGTGGCGACGTTGCGCTGAACCAGTTGCTTTGTGCGCGCCAGCGTCTGCTCTGCCAGGTCCGCCTGCGCCTTTGCCCCGGTCAGCGCGGCCTTCGCCGCTTCGACATCCTCGGTCAACGTGACCTGATCCAGCGTTGCCAACACATCGCCCTTGGCAACCACATCGCCGACATTCACGTCCAGCGTGGCGATCCGCCCCAGCGTCTGAAACGCAAGCTCTGCCGTCACCTCTGCCGCGATCACGCCGGGGAAGGCGCGTTGCCGGGCCTGATCGGCGGTGACGATTTCCGACAGAACCGGCCTTGGCGCAGGATCGGCCTGCGCGACAAGCGGGCACAGCAAAAGGGCGATCAGCAAGCTGTTGCGCATCATTTGATCTCCTGTGCCGCGACGACGCTGCGCCCGGGGAACAGCAACTGCGACCCGGCCGCTACGACCAGCGTATCGGCACTGACCCCCGCCCGCAGCCAGACGGTGTAAGAGGCGTAGGACTCTACCTCTACCGGCGTAAGGGTAACTGTCATGCTGGCCGGGTCCACCGTCCAGACAGCCGGTCCGGCGGCGGTGGCGGTCAAGGCGGTCCAGGGCAGCGTGACAGCCCCCGGGGCGGGGAAAGCGATGCGCCCGACGATGGGCGCGCCAAAGGGAACATTTGCCGGTTTTGCACCGGTGATCCGAGCCTTGACCTGAACCGTTCCAGTGATGGGATCAACCAATGGCGAAACCTCGGTCAGGGTCGCATTCAACGTCAGGTCGGGTGCGTCGATCAGCGTGACCGAAACCGCATCCCCCAGAAACGCCTCAAGGTCAAAGCCGTCCGCGACGTTGAAAACCGCATCAAGCCCCCCGGCGGCGGCAATCGCGATCACCTCTTGCCCGGGGCCAACAACCGACCCGGGTTCGGCGCTGCGCCGGATGACGGTGCCTGCGCTTGACGCCCGCAGCGTCGTGTCGTTAAGTCGGCTTTGCGCCTTAGCCAGTTGCGCGGCCGCCCTGTCGCGCGTGGAACGGGCGGAAATCAGCGCCTCAACCGTTGCGTCAACCTCGGCGCGGGTGCCGGTGCCGCGATCCAGAAGGCCCTGCGTCCGGTCATTGGCTAACGTCGCCTGCAACAGCGCGGCCTCGGCACCGTCAAGTTCGGCCTGCGCTGCACGCTGTTCGGCGGCGGCCTGCGTCGGGTCGATCTGGGCAAGGATGGTGCCTTTTTCAACCTGATCGCCCTGCCGGACCGTAACGTTCAGGATGCGCCCGCCATCCGGGAAAGAGGCCTGAAAGCTTTGCTCGGCCTGCAAAAGGCCAGCCAACACAACCTCTTGCTGCTGGTCGGACTTGACTGCTTTGACGATTTCAACCGGCAACGCGGTTTCAGACAGCGCGGGCCCGGCAAAGCCAGCAAAAAGCGCCAGGTAAAGCTGCAATCTCATCTTGTGACCCTCTGCGCGCATGATCAAACTGACATCTTGTCAATATGAAGAAAGGCCATGCAGGTCAATCCCGCAATGGCAGGTTCCCGGCGTCAGGTTCCGCGTGGCTTGGCCCGCAGCGTAGGTTCCGCCTCGGTCGGGTCTTCGGGCCAGGGGTGGCGCGGATATTGGCCGCGCATGTCTTTGCGGACATCCTGGTAGGATGATTTCCAGAACCCCGGAATGTCCATCGTCACCTGAATAGGCTTTTGCCCCGGCGACAGCAGCGTCACGCGCAGGGGCAGCCGGTTTGCCCCCACCACCGGATGTTGCGTCACCCCGAACATTTCCTGCAACCGGATCTCGATCCCCGGCGTCTCGGCGTCGTAATCAATCGGCACGCGGCGGCCCAGCGGCGTTTCGAAATGCGCCGGAACCAGCCTGTCCAATGCCTGCGTCTGTTCCCAGGTCAGTCGCCCGCGCAGCGCCTCGGTCAGATCAAGGGCGCGCAGATCGGCCTCGGTCCGGCATTTTCCAAGGTGCGGCAGCAGCCAATCCTCGGCGCTGTCCAGCAAGCCCTGATCGCTGCAATTGGGCCAATCAGAGCCGCCCCCGCGCGCCAGTTCGATGCGCGCGCGCAGCCGCCGGGCGGCGGGCGTAAAGGGCAAGCCGATCTGCCGCAGCCCTTGCAGAGCGGCACGGGCCAAGGCCTCGGGCGGGGCATCGTGCCAGGCCTGATCGGCCAGAACAAGGGCGCCGAAGCGGTCTTGCCGCCGCGCCAGAACCTTGCCGTCGCGCCGCGACCATTCACAGACGGAAACCCAGCCGATGTGATCGCCATGCACTTCGCGCAGTTCGGCCTCGGTGATCGCCACCGCTTGCCGCACCGTGGCCTCGCGCGCGTCACCGTCCAGATCGGTCGCCACAATCAGGCGCGCGGCGGCCAAGGGTGTGCCCGCTGCCATGACAGCGCCCTTGCCGCCCGACAGCACCCAGCGCGGCGCATCGCCCTTGCGGCGCAGGCCGATGCGATCCGGATAGGCCAGCGCCGCCATCTGGCCAAGCGACAACTCGCTGTCCGAAGGCTGCGGCATCGCGCGGCTCAGGCGGCGGCTTTCCTCGCGGATACGCTCGATCACCGGGCGAGAGACAGGGTAGGGATGTGCTGCCTCAAACTTGCGCGGGTCGGTGACGGCGGCCAGACGCAGCGCAAGGTCTGGCGGTGCGCCCCGAAGCGGGTCGCGTTCCGCGATCAGTGCAGCCAAGGGCGCCGCCTTTGGCCCGGCAAGGGCCAGCATATGCGCAAGGCGCGGGTGCAGCGGCAGCGAGGCCAGAACCTTGCCGTGGTCGGTGATCCGCCCTGCCTGCAACGCCCCCAGATTTTCCAACAACGCGCGCGCCTCGGCCATGGCACCGGGATTGGGCGCGGTCAGGAACGGCAACGCATCGCCGCCCCACAGGGCGAGTTCCAGCGCGAGGCCGGTCAGATCGGCCACCTCGATTTCGGCGGGGGGAAAGGCCGCCAGCCCGCCCTCTTCGCCGCGTGTCCAGTTGCGATAGCAGACACCTTCCGCCACACGGCCCGCACGGCCACGGCGTTGCTCAGCCTCGGCCTTGGTCACGCGCTCTGTGATCAGCCGCGACATGCCGGAATTCGGGTCAAACCGCGCGCGGCGGGCGCGTCCCCCATCGACCACCACCCGGATATCCGGAATCGTCAGCGAGGTTTCCGCGATAGAGGTCGCCAGCACCACCTTGCGCCCCGCAGCCGGGGCAAGGGCCGCCCGCTGCGCCCCAAACTCCATCGCGCCGAAAAGCGGGCGCACCTCGCATCCGGCAGGCAATCGCCCGGCCAACGCCGCCTCAACCCGGCGGATTTCGCCTTCGCCGGGCAGAAACACCAAAACGCCCCCCTCGGGGCATTCTGCAACCGCCTGCGCCACCAGCCCCGCCATCTGCGCCTCGAACCGCAGCGAGGCGTCAGGGCTGCGGCCCAGCCAGCGGGTTTCCACCGGAAAGGCGCGGCCCTGCGAGGTGATCAACGGCGCATCGCCCAGAAGGGCGGCAACCGGGGCAGCATCCAGCGTGGCCGACATCACCAACAGCACCAGATCGTCGCGCAGCGCGCCGCGGATTTCCAGCGCCAGCGCCAGACCCAGATCGGCGTTCAGGCTGCGTTCGTGAAACTCGTCAAAGATCAGGCAACCGATGCCGTCAAGCCCGGGATCGGATTGGATCATCCGAGTCAGGATGCCTTCGGTCACAACCTCGATCCGGGTGGCGCGCCCGACCTTTGCCTCGCCGCGCAGACGGTAGCCGACGGTCTGTCCTACCGGCTCGCCCAGGGTTTCGGCCATCCGTTCGGCGGCGGCACGCGCGGCCAGACGGCGCGGTTCCAGCATGACGATGCGCCCGTTGATCAGACCAGAGGCCAGCAGGTCCAGGGGCACGCGCGTGGTTTTGCCCGCCCCGGGCGGCGCCTGCAAAACGGCAAGCCCACGCGCGGCAATGGCGCGGCGCAGGTCGGGCAGGATGTCATCTATCGGCAAACGGGTCATCCGCTCTTATTGCCCCAAGCCCCTGACCGTGACCAGCGGTTCCGAAACAGAGCGCCTGCGGCGCACGCCGATATCTCGCCGCCCGGCTGCGCCGGATCGGCTCGGGCGCGGCAAAGCGGCGCTGGCTCTGGCATTGCGGCAAAGCTTGGGGCAAAACGGGTTTGAAGGAGTGCCCATGGAAACCATGACCCTCGCGCAAAGTCTGAAATCCGGCGATCGCCGCAGCCTCGCCCGTGCCATCACTTTGGTGGAAAGCGGCCGCGCCGATCACCGCGCGCAGGCGCTGGACCTCTTGCAAAGCGTGGGCAATGAAAAACAGGCGCTACGGATCGGGTTGTCGGGAACACCGGGGGTGGGCAAATCCACCTTCATCGAAAGCTTTGGCTTGATGTTGACGGGGCAGGGCCTGCGCGTGGCGGTGCTGGCGGTTGATCCATCCTCGGCACGCTCTGGCGGGTCGATCCTGGGCGACAAGACGCGGATGGAGCAGTTGTCGCGCGATCCGCTGGCCTTCATACGGCCCTCGCCCAGTCAGGCGCAATTGGGTGGCGTTGCGCGGCGCACACGCGAGGCGGTCGCGTTGTGCGAAGCGGCAGGCTACGACGTGGTGCTGATCGAAACCGTGGGCGTGGGGCAAAGCGAAACTGTGGTGGCAGAGCTGTGCGATCTGTTCATCCTGCTGCTGGCCCCGGCAGGGGGCGATGAATTGCAGGGCGTCAAGCGCGGCATCATGGAGATGGCCGATCTCATTCTGGTCAACAAGGCAGACGGCGATCTGAAGGCCGCCGCCACCCGGACCTGCGCCGATTATGCGGGCGCGTTGCGTCTGTTGCGGCGGCGTCCGCAGGATCCGCAGGGCTTCCCTAAGGCGATGGCGGTGTCGGCGCTGGAAACCGAAGGTTTGGCGGTGGCCTGGGCGGAAATGCAGGCGCTGGCCGACTGGCGCAAGGCGCAGGGCCATTGGACGGCGCGTCGCTCGGCACAGGCGCGGCACTGGTTTGAGGAAGAAGTGCGGCGGGGATTGTTGGCGGTGCTGGCACATGAACCGGCGCGGGGCATCTTGCACAGTCTGGGCGACGAGGTTGCCGCAGGCCACGCGACTCCAGAGGCGGCTGCGACCCGGCTCCTGGGGTTGCTGGGCAAGAGTTAGATCGGCTCCTTGCTGTCAAAGGCAATCACCGCGTCGTCCAGATCGTCAAAGAACATCTCCGCCCCCACCGATTGCGTCAGGCCTGATCGGGTCATCAGCATAGCCACGTCCGATTGCACATCGGTGAAGGCCAGCCTGACCCCACGGCGGTGCAGATCGCGGCGCACCTCTTCCAGCATGTCCAGCGCGGTGCTGTCCACCTGGGTGATCGCCGAGGCCTCGATCACCAGCCAGCGGGTGCCGGGGGGCAATCCGGCGGTGATTTCAGCCAGTCTTAGCCGCACATATTCGGCGTCAAAGAACAACAGGCTGCCCTGAACAAAGCAGATCACCATGCCCTCGATCGGCCGTGTCTGCGGTAGACGGTGCAGCTTGTAAAAGCCTAGCCGCCCGGGGATCCGGCCCAGCAGCACCACGCGCGGCTGCATCGCGTTCAGGGTGACGTAAACAAACGTCGCGGCCAGCGCGATCCCCACGCCTTGCAATACGCCAAAGCCAATCGCCCCGAGCATGGCGATCATGGCGAACAGAAATTCGACCCGGCTGATCCGCCAGATCTGGGCCAGCCCGGTCAGGTCAATCACGCTGAGCGCCGCCGAAATCAGGATCACTGCCAGCGACGGGATCGGCAAGAGCCGCAACGCTCCGCCAAAGAATACCATCCCGGCGGCCAGCGCCAGGGCCGCGGTCAGCCCCGCCACCTGTGTGCGCCCGCCAATCGAAAGGTTGACGGCGGTGCGCGAATCCGACGATGTCACCGGAAATCCGCCCAACAGGCCCGAGGCGATGTTGGCCGCGCCAAGCCCGGTCAATTCGGCATTCGGGTTGACGTGATCGCCGGTCTGCACCGCAAAGCTGCGCGCGGTGATGATGCCCGCGCCAAAGCTGACCACGAACACGGCGGCAGAGCCCAGGATCAACTCTTGCAGCGGCAGTCCGGCAAGCCGGGGCAACGACAGGCCCGGCAATCCTTTAGGCAGATCGCCGAGAATTTTGATGCCATGCGCCTCGAAATCCAGCAGGTAAGAAAGCAGCAGCGACAAAACCACCACGATCAGCGGGCCTGGAATCGCAAAGCGGCCTTTGCGGCAAAGCTGGAGAATGGCGAACATCACCGCCGACAGGGCCACGCTGGGCCAGTGGACTGTCTCTTATACACATCTGACGCTGCCGACGACTAGTCGAGGGTAGATGTCG
>CAMFLG010000151.1 GCA_945957495.1 uncultured Pseudorhodobacter sp.
TACACTCGACTAGTCGTCGGCAGCGTCAGATGTGTATAAGAGACAGTTCCAGAACCGGCATCCCGGCAATCGGGCTGTTCGGGTCTTCTTGCGCTGCCGGGTTCACGATGTCGTTCGAGCCGATGACGATGGCCACATCGGTCGAGGGGAAGTCCTCGTTGATCTCGTCCATCTCCATCACGATATCGTAGGGCACCCGCGCCTCTGCCAGCAGAACGTTCATATGCCCGGGCAGACGGCCCGCCACCGGATGGATGGCAAAGCGCACGTTCTTGCCCTTGGCGCGCAGCTTGCGGGTCAGTTCGGAAACCGATTGCTGCGCCTGCGCCACCGCCATGCCATAGCCCGGAATGATGATGACGCTATCCGCATCGTTCAGCGCCGCAGCCACACCTTCGGTGTCAATCGCCACCTGCTCGCCGGTGATTTCCATTGCCGGGCCAGAGGCGCCACCAAAGCCGCCCAAGATCACCGAGATGAAATTGCGGTTCATCGCGCGGCACATGATGTAGGACAGGATCGCACCGGAGGAACCGACCAGTGCCCCGACCACGATCAGCATGTTGTTGCCCAGCATGAAGCCCGTCGCCGCCGCCGCCCAACCGGAATAGCTGTTCAGCATCGACACCACGACCGGCATGTCCGCGCCGCCGATGGCCATGACCAGATGCGCACCGATCACGAAGGCGATAAGGATCATCAGCAACACGGTCCAAAGCCCGCCGCCGACCAGATACATCACCAACAGCAGCGCACAGACAGCCAGCATCGCCACGTTCAGGGCATGCCGCCCCGGCAGTTGCAGTGCCTTGCCGTCGATCTTGCCCGCCAGTTTGCCAAAGGCCACGACCGACCCGGTGAAGGTCACGGCACCGATGAAGGCACCAAGGAAGATTTCCACCTGATGGATCACCAACTCGGCCCCGGTCAGGCCATGCACCTCGATATGCGTACCGATCGAGATGAACACCGCCGCCAGACCCACCAGCGAATGCATCGCGGCCACCAGTTGCGGCATCTCTGTCATGCCGACCCTGCGCGCAACGACCAGACCGACAAAACCACCCAGCGCGAACAGCGGGATGAACAGAATGTGGTTGATCGACCCCGGCCCGAACACCGTGGCAAACACCGCGATGGCCATGCCGACAATGCCATACCAGACCGAACGCTTGGCGCTTTCCTGGCTGCTCAACCCGCCCAGCGACAGGATGAACAGGATAGAGGCAATCACATAGGCCGCAGCCGTAAATCCCTGAGACCTGAAGCTTTCCATATTTTCCCCCTGCCTCAGCTACGCTTGAACATCATGAGCATGCGCCGCGTCACCGCAAAGCCGCCGACAATGTTGATCCCGGTCATGAACACGCAAAGTGCGGCCAGGATGGTGACGGTCCAGCTGAGCGAACCGGTTTGCAGCACCGCCCCCACGATCACGATGGACGAAATCGCATTGGTGATCGCCATCAGCGGCGTGTGCAGCGAATGGCTGACGTTCCAGATCACGGTAAAGCCGATGAACACCGACAGCACAAAGACGATCATCTGCTGCATGAAGGCACCGGGGGCAACCCAGCCCAGCAGGCCCAGCACCACCGCGCCCAGTACCAACAGCGTGATCTGCCGCCGCCCGCGTTCGCGTTCAAGTGCAATCGGGTCCACCGGGGCCGCGACTTCGGCCTTGGGCTTCGGCTTGGCCGCCGCAATCGCCGCGACTTTCGGCGGCGGTGGCGGGAAGGTGATCGCATGATCCTTGGCGACCGTGGCGCCCCGGATCACATCATCCTCCATATTGTGAACGATCACGCCGTCTTTCTTCGGTGTGAGGTCAGTCAGCATGTGGCGGATGTTGGTGGAATAAAGCGTCGAGGCTTGCGCCGCCATCTGGCTGGGGAAATCGGTATAGCCCACGATGGTCACGCCGTTTTCGCTGACGATCTTCTTGTCCATCACCGTCAGATCGCAGTTGCCGCCGCGTTCCGCCGCAAGGTCTACCACCACCGAGCCGGGCTTCATCAGCGCGACCATATCGGCGGTCCAAAGCTTCGGCGCGGGCCGACCGGGAATCAACGCGGTGGTGATAACGATATCCATCTCCGGCGCCAGTTCGCGGAACTTCGCCAGTTGCGCCTCGCGGAATTCGGGGCTGGAGGGGGCTGCATAGCCGCCCGTCGCCGCACCGTCCTGTGCCTCGGCAAAGTCAAGGAACACGAAAGACGCGCCCATTGATTCGATCTGTTCCGAAACTTCCGGTCGCACGTCAAAGGCATAAACGATCGCGCCCAGCGAGGTCGCCGTGCCAATCGCGGCCAAACCGGCCACGCCTGCGCCCACGATCAGCACCTTGGCCGGGGGCACCTTGCCCGCCGCCGTCACCTGACCGGTGAAGAACCGGCCAAAGTTGCTGCCCGCCTCGATCACCGCGCGATAGCCCGCGATATTGGCCATCGACGACAGCGCGTCCATCTTCTGCGCGCGGCTGATCCGCGGCACCATGTCCATCGCCACCACGGTCGCACCCCGGGCCTTGACGATTTCCAGAAGCTCGGGGTTCTGCGCCGGCCAGAAGAACGAGATCAGCGTCTGCCCCTCGCGCAGCGCCTCTGCCTCGGCCTGTTCGGGGCCACGCACCTTGACGATCACATCCGCCGCCGCCAGCACCGCCGCCGCATCGGGCAACACCTCGACGCCCGCCGCGGTATAAAGCGCGTCCGCAAACCCCGCCTTCGCCCCCGCCCCCGCCTGAATGCAGCAGCTATGGCCCAGTTTGACCAAAGCCAGCGCTGAATCCGGCGTCATCGCCACCCGGTTTTCACCGGGGAAAATCTCACCCAAAGCCCCGATTTTCATGCGTGTTCTTCCCCCTCTGCGGCAAGGCCGCGTCTTAATTCGCTCTCACCCGGCCCAAAAGCCGCACCTCAAACCGTTAACCCACACCTATATCCAACGCCGCGTCTTGATGAACCACAGCGCCGCCGCGTCGCCGAAACTGTCGGCCAGACAATCCTCTTCAACGCTGATGAACCGATCCGTGATCACCCAGATCAAGCCCGCCACCACCAGAAGGCCCAAGGGTGCATCCCACCAGAACATCGCAGCCAAAACCACGAACACATCGCCCAGATAGATCGGATTGCGCGACAGCGCAAACACGCCGTCCGTCATTAACACCGTCGGTTGCCCGCGCGGGTTCACCGTGGTGCGCGCCCGGTGCATCTGCCAGGCCGCACGGCCCATCAGCCACAGCCCGATGATCAGACAGGCAAGCGCAAGCCCCGGCCCGTAGATGCCAAAACCAACCGGAAAGCCGATCCAGCCCAGCAGCCAGACCGCCAGCACGGCACCCAGCGTCCACAGGGGCGGCCAGTCAAACAGCTTGACGATCATATCCGGCATTCAGACAATCCTTTTCTGCGGTTGCATCATGCCCGTCCCTTTCGCCGATGCAATCGCTTTTGGCAGAAAAAGAGTCGCATCCCGCCTTTTCATCCTGCACTGCAGCCCACAACAATTTCAAGCTTGAAATTAATTACCGATCCCCTATTGATTGCGGCTAAACAAGGGTGCAGGCTCTGCCCCTAAAAGGAGTGCCGCATGACCACCGATTTCGCCGCCACCAAGCGCCTGTTCCACCTGCCCGAAGGCATGATCTATCTGGACGGCAACTCGCTTGGCCCCCTGCCGAAATCGGCCGCCGCGCGCGTTGCAAAAACCGTGACGGCGGAATGGGGGGATATGCTGATCACCGGCTGGAACAAGGCGGGCTGGATGGATATGCCGATGCGGGTGGGCGATCGCATCGCGCGCCTGATCGGGGCAGAGGCAGGCCATGTGGTGATGGGCGACACGCTGTCGATCAAAGTCTATCAGGCGCTGGCCTCGGCCCTGGAAATGAACCCGACGCGCCGGGTGATCCTGTCCGATACCGGCAACTTCCCGTCCGATCTTTACATGGCCGAAGGGCTGTGCCGCACGCTTGGCCCGGCCTACACGCTAAAAACCGTGGCGCCCGAAGATGTCTGGGACCAGATCGACGAAACCGTGGCCGTCACCCTGATCACCGAGGTGGATTACCGCACCGGGCGCAAGCATGACATGAAGGCGATCACCGCACGCGCGCATGAAAAGGGCGCGCTGGCGATCTGGGATCTGGCGCATTCGGCAGGCGCGCTGCCGGTGGATCTGTCTGGCTGCAACGCCGATTTCGCGGCAGGCTGCACCTATAAGTACCTCAACTCCGGCCCCGGTGGCCCGGCCTTCATCTATGTGGCCCCGCGCCATGCCGAACGCGCCCGCCCGGCCCTGTCGGGCTGGCAAGGCCATGCCGCCCCCTTCGCCTTCGATCTGTCCTACCGCCCCGCGACCGGCGCCGAACGCATGCGCGTCGGCACCCCGCCGATCCTGCAACTTGCGGCGCTTGAGGCCTCGCTGGACATCTGGGACAGCGTCGATATGGCCGATCTGCGCACCGCCTCGCTGGCGCTGACCGACCAGTTCATCGCCGGTATCGAAGCCGCCTGCCCGACGCTGCACCTGGCCACACCGCGCGACCATGGCCTGCGTGGCAGTCAGGTGTCGTTCCGCCACCCCGAAGGCTATGCCATCATGCAGGCGATGATCGCCCGCGGCGTCATCGGTGATTTCCGTGCGCCCGATATCATCCGCTGTGGCTTCACCCCGCTGTTCATCGACGAAAGTGACGTGGCCGCGGCCATCGCAATCATCAGCGATATCATGCAAAACAACCTCTGGGACCGCCCGGAATACAAGACCCGCGCGAAAGTCACCTGATGCGCGCCGTATTCATCTTGGCTGAAATACTCCCGCCGGAGGCACCCGGCCGATCCGCCGGAGCCTCCGGCGGGGATATTTTGACCAATGTGAAAGCCACGCAGGCGCCCCTCTGCCGCCCTGCCGGTTGGATTGCGCTCTGGCGCCGCATCGGCAACCTTTCTGTGCTCAACCGGATGACCCGGGCTTGACCGCCGTAGGGTGGGCAATCCTGCCCACCCCGCTCATGCCCCCTTATCCGGAGACACCGATGACCACCTACGATCCCTCCCGCGACGGCGCGCAAATGTCCTTTGACGGCCGCATGTCCTATGGCGACTACCTGCATATCGACCAGATCCTGACCGCGCAGCGGCAACTGACCCCGGCGCATGACGAGATGCTGTTCATCATTCAGCATCAGACCTCAGAGCTTTGGATGAAGCTTGCCCTGCACGAACTCGACGCCGCCCGCCGCGCCGTGGCCGAAGATCGCGCGCGCGAGGCGTTCAAGATGCTGTCGCGGATCAGCCGCATCTTTGAACAGCTGAATTCCGCCTGGGACGTGCTGCGCACCATGACCCCCGCCGATTACACCACCTTCCGCGAAGGGCTGGGGCAATCGTCGGGCTTTCAGTCCTGGCAATACCGGCTGATCGAATACGCCGTCGGCAACCGCAACCTGTCGATGCTGAAACCCCACGCCCACCGCGCCGACATCACCGCCAGGCTCGAGGCCGAACTGGCCCGCCCCACGCTTTATGACGAGGCGCTGCGCCATCTTGCCCGCGCGGGGCTACCGGTTCCGGCAGAGGTGCTGAACCGCGATCTGCGCCAGCCCTGGGTGGCGCAGGACGGTGTGCAGGCGGTCTGGGAAATGGTCTACCGCGAGCCGCTGAAATATTGGCAGGCTTACGAGTTGGCCGAAAAGCTGGTGGATTTCGAGGATTACTTCCGCCGCTGGCGCTTTAACCACGTCACTACGGTGGAACGGGTGATCGGCCTCAAACGCGGCACAGGCGGCACCTCGGGCGTGTCCTATCTGCGCCGGATGCTGGAAGTAGAGCTTTTCCCGGAACTTTGGCACCTGCGCACGTCACTTTGATCATTGCAGACTTGCCTCTTTTTGGCGGGCAGGGCATTGATCATTGGATGGAAACAAGGATTCAAGGGGCGGTTTCGCGCTGCCCCGCAAAGGGCGATACGGAATGCTGACAGGTTTCGAAAGAATGGTGATGGTGGCGGCATTGTCCTTTGGCCTTGCCGGCTGCGAGATGGACCAGGCGAATATGGGCACCATGTCCGCGCCGCAGCCCGCCGCGGCGCAGGTGCCCGCGGACAATGCCGCGCATTATGCGGCGGTGGTGGATGCCGGGCTGAACGTGCCCGCGATCCCGGTAGACCGGGTTCCGGCCGAATTCCAGCGTCAGCAAGTCGCCTACAAAACCGATCAGCCCGTCGGCACGATCATCATCGATCCGTCCACCAAGCACCTTTACCTCGTGACCGGCAACAACAAGGCGCTGCGCTATGGCATCGCCGTGGGCCGGGCCGGGTTTGGCTGGTCGGGCGAAGCGGATATTGTCGGCCGCACCACCTGGCCGAAATGGATCCCGCCGCATGAAATGATCGACCGCCGCCCGGAGCTGGAGAAATACCGCGATGTTGGTCAGCCCGGCGGCCTGACCAACCCCTTGGGTGCCCGCGCGCTGTATCTGAAAACCAACGGCGTCGATTACGGCTACCGTATCCACGGCACGCCGGAATGGGAAAGCATTGGCCATAACGCCTCATCTGGCTGCATCCGCATGCTCAATCAGGACGTGATGGACCTGTACAACCGCGTTCCCGATGGCACGCATGTGGTGGTGCTGACCGAATCCGGCCAGTTCCCCACCGGCCTGCATGTACCGCCGAAGGTTCCGGCGAAGAAACCGAAACCCGCCGCGACGCCCGTGGCCGCCAGTGCCCCGATTATCGTGCCGATGCCCGCCGTGTTGCCGGCCCCGGTGATCACCGGCGTGCCGACAACCCCGGTCGTGGCCCCCGCAACAACGGCTCCTGCGGCAACGGCCCCGGCAGCAACCGCAACCGTGCCAGCAGCGGCCCCTGCCGCCCCTGCGCCCGAACCGGCAGCCCCTGCCGCCGCGCCCTGCGCCGAGGCATTGGTGAACGGCGTCTGCCCGCCGCCCAAGACCACGCCCTGAGCGAACGCGATCGAATGAATGCAAACAGGCGGGGAAATTCCCCGCCTGTTTGCATTTCAGACCACCGCGTGGATCACAGCCAGTCGGCGTAATCGCTGACCAGCAGATGCGTCGGGGCAACGTCCTCTTCCACCTTGGCAAAGCGGCCGATCTTTTCGCGGAACACATTGTCCGTCACATCGTCGTTCACCGTCGAAACCTCACCGATCAGCACATCGCCGCCCTCGCCCCAGAAGG
>CAMFLG010000152.1 GCA_945957495.1 uncultured Pseudorhodobacter sp.
GGCTGAGGCCACGGCGCGCATGAAGATCGACAAGGCTGGTTGGGCGGTGCGCACCTATGCGCGCCACGATCGCGCATCGGTCATGCGGATTGTCAGGGCGGTGGCTGAGGCCGCACATGGCGCGGCGCAGGAATATGCCGAATGGGCAGTGCGCGAAACCGGGATGGGGGTTGTCGCCCACAAGAAACAGAAGAACGAGCTTTCCGCCCATCCGCTGGTCGATTTTTATGAGAACACCGACCTTGTGAACCCGCGCGTCGATACCGAGCGCAAGATGGTTGAACTGCCAAAGCCTGCCGGGGTGATCCTGGCACTGACGCCTGCGACGAACCCGGTCTCGACACTTTATTACAAGGCAATTCTGGCGTTGCTCAGCCGCAACGCGATCATCTTCAGCCCGCACCCTCTGGCCAAGGGGTGCTGCGCCCATGCTGCGGCACGGCTGGAGGCGGCGGCAGTCGCGGCGGGGGCGCCGGCCGGTTTGATCCAGTGCATTGATAATCCTTCAGTTCCGCTTGTGCAGGCCTTGATGGGATCGCCGAAAATTCAGGTGATTCTGGCCACCGGCGGCGGCCCGATGGTGCGCGCGGCCTATTCGTCGGGCAATCCTGCCATTGGCGTCGGCCCCGGCAACGCGCCGGTCTATGTCGATCCCGACGCCGATCAAAAACTTGCAGCGCAGCGGATTGTCGATAGCAAAGCCTTTGACAACTCGGTGCTTTGCACCAACGAAAGCGTCCTGATTTCGCTAACCGAAAACGCCAACCGGCTAGAGCAGGCACTGCGGGCAGCGGGTGCGCATATCTGTTCGGACAGCGATGTTGCAAAGCTGCGGGCATGGCTGTTCCCGCATGGTCATCTGAACACGGCAGCCGTTGGCAAAAGCGCGGTTTGGATTGCCCAGCAAGCGGGCCTTCGCGTGGTGCCCTCGATCAAGGTGCTGATCGCACCCGTGGGCCATGTCGGGCTGGACGAGCCGATGACGCGCGAAAAGCTGTGTCCGGTTCTGGCTTGGGCCACTGCAGAAAGCTTTGAACGTGCAACTGGCATGGCGCAGATGATTCTGCGAATGACAGGCTCGGGCCATTCGGCCGCGTTCCATGGCGAGAACCCGCAAAAGGCGATTGATTTTGCGTCGGCGCTGTCGGTCTATCGCGTGGTCGTCAATGCACCCTGCTCGCAAGGGGCGGCCGGCTTTGCCACCCATCTGGCCCCGTCCTTTATGATCGGCACCGGCTATTTCGGCCGCTCGTCGGTGGGGGAAAACATTGGGCCGCAACATCTGGTCCACTGGACAAGGCTTGCCTGGAATTCTGACGCCTCGGTGAGAATGGGCGATTTTGGCGCGGTGACCATGCCCTTTGAAGGACAAAAGCCCACCACTCGGATCGCCGCCGCGCCGATACCCACACCGATGGCTGCCGCAGATGCCGGTGGGATGGACCGCGAGTTTTTGCGCGAACTCATCCTTAAAGAACTTCGTGAACTCACCAGGGGCCAGTCGTGACAGATCTTCGCGCATTCATCTTCATCGACCAGTTGCAGCCGCAAACCCTGGCCTATACGGCCACTTGGATGCGCGGAACCTTGCCGCGCGCCCGTATGGCTGCCCAGATTATTGAAATTGCCCCCGGTTTGGATATCGAGGCGCTGACGGATACAGTGCTGAAAAGCGCCGAGGTTCGGGCCGGGTTTCTGGTGGTCGAACGCCAGTTCGGCACGTTGCAGTTCCATGCCTATTCCACCGCCGAGGTTCAGGCGGGTGCCGAAGCCGCGCTGCGCGCCATGGGCAAGCGCCGTGAAGAGGCAGAAAAGCCCAAGATCATGGCCTCCAAGATCGTGACGCGGGTCGATGACCAGCACGCCTTCTTGATGAACCGCAACAAGACCGGTTCGATGGTTCTGGGCGGTGAAAGCATCTATCTGCTGGAATGTCAGCCCGCAGCCTATGCGATCCTTGCCTGTAACGAGGCCGAGAAAGAGGCCGATATCAAGGTGATCGACATGCGGATGATCGGGGCGAACGGACGGCTTTATCTGGCCGGGACTGAAGCCGATGTCCGCAACGCCCGCGATGCCGCCGAACGCGCCCTGCGCGAAGCAGGAGCGACCGGATGAGCGATCTGCGCGCCCTTGTTCGCGAACTTCTGTCCGAAGAGATCGCCAGCCTGCGGGCCGAACTTCTTGGTGGCACGCAAGTTGAGCGCGTTCGGGTCGGAAACGCGGCCGATCTGACGGCCTTCGCCCAGTCGGTGCTGCGTCGCGCCCAAGAGCCGGGTTTTGCGGCTGCCCTGCAAGAAGGGCGGTTGCGTTTTGAACCCGAAGGTGCGCCCGCGACGGCAGCTATGCCTTCCCCCGCGCCAGCTCCGATGGCGGCGCAACCTGTTAAACTGGTCTGTTCGGCCCCGGTCGGGACGCCCGAACTGCGCAAGGGCCTGATCACCGAACGCGACATTGCCGCCATCGCCGAAGGCGAAACGCGGCTGCGGATATTGAAATCCGCGCGACTTACACCGCTGGCCGGCGATGAAACCCGCCGTCGTGGCATCAGGATAGAAAGGACACTGGCATGATACGAGCACGCGTCAGCGGCAGGCTCTGGTCTTCCCGCCACATCGGCACGATCCCAACGGGCGCCCTTCTTGAAGTGGAAACCGAAACGGGCGCCAAGCTGATCGCCTTTGACCCGCTTGGCTGCGCCGAAGGCGAGCAAGTGCTGATCACCCAAGGGTCGGTGGCGGCATCCTATTTTCCCGAAAAGACCGCACCGATCGACGCGTTGATCATCGGTTCGATCGACCAGCAAACCTCAAAAGCGAAGTAAAGGAGTTCTCAAATGGCAAATCTTGCAATCGGAATGATCGAAACCAAAGGCTATGTGCCTGCCCTTTCCGCGGCAGACGCTATGGTCAAGGCCGCAAATGTCGAAATCATCGCCCGCAATGAAGTTGGCGGCGGGCTGGTTTCGGTTGTGGTGCGCGGCGATGTGGGCGCGGTCAAAGCCGCAACCGAAGCTGGCGCCGAAGCGGCCGCACAGGTTGGCGAAGTGACCGCGGTCCATGTGATCCCGCGTCCGCACCCCGATCTGGCCAAGCACTTCGAAGCCGTGAAGGGCTAAATCACCGCGTTTTCGCAACCCCGGCCGAAACTTCAGGCCAGCTACACAGGATTGAGGTATGACAGAGCTTCGTGTTTATCTGCCGATCGAGGATCTACAGCCCCAGTTCGCGGCCTATCTTTCCTCGCCCACACGGGCGAGGGGATACCCCCCATTTGCGGGTCAGCATTCGCTGATCATCGAAGTCGCCCCAGCCTTGGCGATCCACCGCATCACCGATCTGGCGCTGAAGTCGGCGCCGGAAATGGAACCAGGCATCCTTTATACCGAACGCCAGTTCGGATTGTTGGAACTGCATTCCGACAAGATGGAAGATCTGGAGGCTGCGGGCCAGGCGATCCTGGAAGGGATCGGGGCCAAGGCTGAAGATCAGCTGAAACCGGAGATCCTTTATCACGATATCATCGAGGATTTGTCGGATCAGCACGCCATCATCCTGAACCGGTCACGCGATGCCTCGATCCTGGTGCCGGGCGTTGCCTTGCTGATCTACGAGATGGCCCCAGCGCTTTTCGCCTGCGTTGCGGCCAACGAGGCCGAAAAGGCCGCGCCAAATGCCGTCATCAACGATGTCCAGATGATGGGGGCCACGGGACGCCTGTTCATCTCGGGGACGCTGGAAGACATGAAAGTCGCGCGCGACACGATCACGGCAAAGCTTGAGGCAATCAAGGGTCGAAAAGGGCGTTAGTTATCAACCGCTTTGACGACGGCGGCCAAGTGCAAGTGAAAGACAATAAGCACGGTAAACAACCAGCAAAGGGAGCATAACACATGATTACCAGACGTCAGTTTTCACTGGGCGCCGCAGGTCTTGCGGGCATGTCGGCCCTGCATCTGCCCAAAATGGTGCATGCCGGGCGGACCGATCGGCTGAACATTCTGTGCTGGGAGGGCTACAATTCCGACCAAGTGCTGAACCCCTTCCGCGAAGCCTATCCGGCCGCAACGATCACGGCAGAAAGCGGCACCTCCGATCCTGAAATGATCAACCGTCTACGCGCGGGCGAAATCGGCACGTGGGATCTTATCAACGTCAACCAGCCTTGGGCGCGGGGCGAAATGCTGCGCGACAACCTGATCCGGCCGTTGAACAAAGACCGCTTCATGCCCTATTTCGACAAGATGACGCCGGAATTCGCCAAGCCCTATCCGCTGGCGTTTTCTGACAGCGGCGACCTTTTGGGCATGCCGCAGCGCTATGGTCCGTTCTCTTTCGTTGTCAACACCGACAAGGTCAGCCAGGACATGGCCGAGGATCAGGGCTGGAACCTGTTCCTTGATCCGGCGATGAAGGGTCGCTACGGCCTTCTGACTTATGACAACTGGAACGTGATCCATCTGTGCCTTGCTGCCGGGATCCATCCGTTCCAGGCAGTCGAAGGTGACGCGCTGCAGAAGTTCACCGACATGGCCAAGCAGATCGTTGCGGGTGCCAAGCTGATGACCGACGATTTGGTCGCGATGAACACCGCCCTTATCAATGGTGAGATCGACTGCTATTTCACCGGTGGCACCTATACGGCATCGCCCGCCCGCTATGACGGGGCGCTGAACGTGTGTGCCATCACGCCCCGCACTGGCCCCGTCGACGGCAAGGGTGGCGCTTCCTGGGTGGAATTGACCTCTGCGGTGAACAATCCCGATCCGTCCGATCTGGCCGAGGACTTCCTGGAATTCGTGCAAAAGCCCGAGATCTGCGAAGTTGTCGCCTTTGCCGAAGGCACCTACAACCCGGTGGCCCAGATGGGCAATCCCGAGGTCATGGCGCGTTTTGACGCGGAAAAGCTGGAAGCGATCCAGTTCGATACGCTGGAGGCAGAGATGGCCCGCAGTCACGAGTTCGATGTCGTGCCGTCCTATGACGCGCTGTTGGAAATCTACGTCGCGGCACGTCGCGGCTGATATTGCCTGGCCCGCCGGCCTATCCCGGCGGGCCAACACATCCTCAAGGACACGAGATCAGCGGATGGCCAACAAATCCTTCGTCAAGATTGAGAACATCACCAAACGGTTCGGGCGTTTTACTGCGCTGGACCGCATCAATCTGGACATTGCAGAGGGCGAGTTTCTGACCATCGTCGGCCCTTCGGGCAGCGGCAAGTCGACGCTGATCCGGCTTTTGGTTGGCATCGATGATGTGACCGAAGGCACCATCAGCCTTGACGGGGTCCGTATCGATACCGTGCCCGCCAACAAGCGGCCGACCTGCATGGTGTTTCAGTCGCTTGCGCTGTTCCCGCACATGACCGTGGGGCAAAACATCGAATTCCCGCTGAAACTGAAAGGGGTTGCCCCCGAGGTGCGTCGCACGCGCGCGCTGGAGCTTTTGGGCCTGTTGCAACTGCCCGACAGCTATTATGGCAAGCGCATCTCGCAGTGTTCAGGCGGTGAGCGCCAGCGCGTCGCCCTTGCCCGCGCCCTTGCCTTTGATCCGCAGATCATCGTCTTTGATGAACCCCTGTCGGCACTGGACTATCGGCTGCGCAAGACTTTGGAAAAGGAACTCAAGGACTTGCACGCACGGACGGGCAAGACCTTTGTCTACATCACCCATTCGCTGGAAGAGGCGATGGTGATGTCTGACCGCATCGCCATCATGCGGGCAGGCCGGTTTGAGCAGATTGCCACTGCCGAAGAGATTTACTCGCGACCGGTCAGCCGCTTTGTGGCCAGCTTCATGGGCGAGGTGAACCTGTTCGAACTGGAAATCGCGGCGGATGGCGCTGCGAAATGGCAAAGCGTGCCGATTACGGTTTCAGCGGGCAAGCTGGACGCGGGCCCCGGCTGGCGCGGTGCCATGATGGTCCGGCCAGAACTGGTGCGGTTCCTTGAGCCGGGTCAGAATGCCGACTTCACTTTGCCGGGTGTGCTGGCGACCGAATATGCGCTGGGGTCGCGAATTCAATATGCCGTCAAGACCGAAGGTGGCAGCGTCACAGTGGAACGCCCGTTCGAGACCCGCCTTCAGGCAGCCGTAGGCTCGCCCGTGACATTGGGTTGGGACCGGGGCGCGGTCCATCTGATTGCGGAGGCCGCCGATGGAAAAGCTTGAAAGACGTCTGGGGCTGCTTTCAGCCCTGCCGATCGGCCTATTGCTGCTGCTTAGCTTTGTGATGCCGCTGGCCTTGGTGGCAGGCTTTGCCACGATGCCGCAAAAGGTGTTCGAGCTGGCGCATCTGCCGGACTTTTCCTCCTTCGCGGTGATCTGGGAGCAAGGCTATTACAAATCGCTTCTACGCTCGCTTGGTCTGGCCTTCCTGACTACGGTCATTCTTTTTGTCGTCTGCTGGCCGCTTGCCTATGGCATGGCCAAGGTCTTCGGACGCTTTACGCTGGTCATCACCATCATGGTGGTCATGATCCTGTTCGTATCCGAGAACATCCGCCTGTTCGGCTGGAGCCTCTCGTTGATGAAAGGCGGCCTGCTGGAAGGTCATATGCGGTCATGGTTCGGGTTCGGCTTTGAAACCCCGCTTTATGACTGGCCCGTGATCGTGTTCGGCATGTGCTATGTCTATTTCCCCTTCATGCTGTTCCCGCTTGCACAAGGCATTTCCTTGGTGCCGGACGACGCAAGGCTTGCTGCGTCTGATCTGGGTGCTAGCCCGCTTCGCATCCTGCTGGAAATCGAGATGCCGCTTGCGGCACCGGGGATCATGGTCGGCAGTCTGTTGACCTTCGTGCTGTCCGCAGGCGCGGTTGCCGAGGCCAAACTTCTGGGCGGGCGAACGGTGATTGTGCTGACGGATGATGTGGAAAGTGCCTTTACCTTTGGTCAGAACTGGCCTTTGGGATCGGCTCTGTCACTGATGCTGATTGTCATCGTTTCCGTCCTTGCACTGATCCCGATCAGCCGGATTGACCTTGACGTGATCATGGGGCGCAAGAAATGAGACAGGTGTCCTCGACCACCCGAGTTGCGCTTTACCTGTATGGTGTCCTCATCCTTTGCGTTCTTTACCTGCCGCTTTTGTCGGTCGGCTTTGCGTCAGTATCCAAGGCGCGCTACCTTACATTTCCGATCAAACGCTACACCTGTCTCTTATACACATCTCCGAGCCCACGAGACGTAGAGGAATCTC
>CAMFLG010000153.1 GCA_945957495.1 uncultured Pseudorhodobacter sp.
TCGATGGCCTATCAGGCGGCAGGCACGCCCTTGGTGATCTTCGGCGGCATCGAATACGGCGCAGGCTCCAGCCGCGACTGGGCCGCCAAAGGCACCGCCCTTCTGGGCGTCAAGGCGGTGATCGCCGAAAGCTTCGAACGTATCCACCGCTCCAACCTCGTCGGCATGGGCGTGATCCCGTTCGAATTCACCGAAGGCATGACCCGCAAGACGCTGGGCCTGAAAGGCGACGAAGTTGTCAGCATCGCAGGCCTTGCCGGTGATCTGAAGCCGCTTTCGACCGTGCCCTGCACGATCACCTATGGCGACGGCACGGTGAAAACCATTCCGATCAAGTGCCGCATCGACACGGAAATCGAGATTGAATACGTCGAACACGGCGGCGTGCTGCACTACGTTCTGCGCGACCTCGCCTCGCGCTAAGGCGGGATGGGTTTTCACGAAAACAGCGGCACCGGAAAACGCGTTCGAGCACAAGCGAGAGGCAGCGATTTCCGGTTCCGGGTAAAACCATCCCGCATCTATCGAAACAGATTGTTTCCAACAAGGCGCCCGGGGAAATCCGGGCGCTTTTGTTCTTGTTGAGGTCCGCGCGGCACAATCGGATCACCCCATTCCGAAAGGCCCGCCATGCCCGATCGTTTCCCGCCCCTCGCCCCGCCAGAGCCACCGCGCCCACGCGCGATAATTCTCCCAGCCCTGCCTTGGGCGGAACTGGGCCTGCTGGCACTGTTGGGAAGTCTGATCCTGATGCTGGCCTGACCGCCGCCTATCCGGCGCAATCCAGCGGCGCGGGGTTCAGTGGCCACAGCGTAAAGGCCGCGCCATCATCGGCCTGACAGGTCAGGATCGGGCGGTTATAGCCATTGTTGTGAAACAGGCAGTCCACCGCCACCGCGCCCTGCCGCCCGGTCATCAGCGTTTCCACCTCATAGGCCGGGCCGAAAGACATCAGAATTTCTGGCCCGGTACAACCCAGAATGGCCACCGCCTGCCCCACCGGCTCTATCGTCACTCGGTCATTCAAAAGCGCAGGCAGCGCGCCGCCACTGCGCCCGACACGTTCATAAGTTCCGGCGAAATAGGCGGGCCCCGGCGTGCCGGGCTTGGCAAGTGCGGCCCCGGCGGCCAGCAGCGACAACAAGAACGGGGCCAGCGCCCTCACTGACCCATGGCCTTTGCCAATTCGGGGCGGAAGCGTTGTTCGTAATCATCGCCCACCAGGGGGCCGATGAATTTGTAGGCCACCGTGCCATCGCCGCGCAAAATGAACGTCTCTGGCGGCGCGGTCACGCCCCAATCCAGCCGGGTCTTGCCCTTGGGATCGAACAGTATAGCTGCAAACGGGTTGCCATCGCTGGCCAGAAACGCCTTTGCCTGTTCGGCATCATCCATCATGTTGACGCCCACCACCCGCACGCCCTCATTGGCAAGCGCGATCAGCGTCGGCGTCTCGGCCCGGCAGGGCGGACACCAGCTTGCCCAGAAATTCACCACCACCACATCGCCTTTGCGCAGATCGGCTTCGGTTAGCAGCGGATAGCCCGGCAGATCGCCCCCCGTCAGCGCAGGCGCCGCCTTGCCGATAAAGACCGAAGGCAGATCGTCGGGGTTCTCGCGCTGCATGCCGACATAGAACATCACCGCAAGCGCGACGAACAGCGCGGGCGGCAGGAACATCAACCATCTAGCCACGCTGTTTCTCCATCCGTTCTTCCACATCGCGCAGCGCGCGCTTGACCACGCCTGCGCGCCAGACCGACAGCGCCACCAGCGCCAGGATCAGCACGATCGAGGCGGCATAGGCAGCCCCGACGACAACCGCATATTTCCCCAACTCCGGCATCATGCCAGCCTCTCCCGTGCCAAAAGCGCCTGCATCCGCCGGGCGCGAATCTCGGTGCGGGTGCGCAGCAACACCAAACTCACGAACAGCAGGATAAATCCCGCAATGCAAACGTAAAGCGGATTGGAATAGACATCCGCCACATGCTCTGCCTGATCCACCGACAGGCTGGCGCCCTGGTGCAGGCCCTGGTTCCAGAACAAGACGGCATAGCGGCTCAGGAATGCAAACACCGACCCCACGATGCACAGAACGCTGGTCAGGTCTGCCGCCGTATCGGGGTCTTCAACCGCCTGCCACAGCGCGATATAGCCCAGATAAAACAGCGCCAGGATCAGGAAAGAGGTCAGCCGCGGATCCCAGGCCCACCAGGTGCCCCACATCGGCTCGCCCCAGATCGCACCCGTCACCAACCCGATCAGCGTGAATGTCAGCCCCACCGGCGCCGCCGCCTTGGCTGACAGGGCAGACACATGGTGCCGCCGGATGATCCAGATCAGCGAGGCGACCAGCATCATCATCCAGGCAGAAATCGCCATCATCGCCGCAGGCACATGCAGATAGATGATCTTAACCGTTGATCCGAACTTGTCGGCATCCGGCGTCAGAAAGAACCCCCAGATCAGCCCGGCAATCAGGCAGACCAACGCCGCCGCCGTCACCCATGGCAACAGCACCCCTGATGTCTGCATGAACCGTTTCGGGTTCGCATATTCCCAGATCGACATGGATCTCCCTCTTGGCCGCTATGGTCGTGTTACCACGACCTGACCTATCTTAGATTGACGCGGATTGCCGCAGCCGCTGCAAAGGGCAGCAGAGCCAGCGATCCGGCCGTAATTCCGGCCAACAGGGCCAAAGGCGTTCCTACCGCCAAACCCTGCGCGCCGCGCCTCACAACTTCGGCACCAAAGATCAGGGTCGGCAGATACAGCGGCAGCACCAGCAGGCTCATCAGCAGCCCGCCGCGTTTCAACCCCACCGTCAGCGCCGCGCCAAAGGCCCCGATCACCGACAGCGCCGGTGTCCCCAGCGCCAGCGACGCCAACAGCCACGCATAACCCGCCCCCGGCAGGTTCAGCAGTAGCCCCAGCACCGGCGCCACCAGCACCAGCGGCAGCCCCGTCACCAGCCAATGCGCCAGCGCCTTCACCGTCACCACGCCTTCTAGTGGCATCGGCGAGGTCGCCAACAAATCCAGCGATCCGTCCTCGAAATCCAGCGCAAAGATCCGGTCCAGCGACAACAGGCACGACAGCAGCGCGCCAACCCACAGGATCCCCGGCGAGATTTTCGCAAGCGTTGCAGGCTCCGGCCCCACGCCCAAAGGCACGATTACCGCCACCAGCAGAAAGAAGGCAAGCCCAAGGCCAAAGCCGCCGCCCGCCCGCACCGCCAGCCGCAAATCCCGGATCAACAGCGCAATCATCCGAACGCCTCGTCAAAGGTGCCGACACGGCCCCCGGCCGCAGGGGGCTTGGCCTTGTGGCCGGTCAGGTCCAGCACACCGGCCTCCAGCCCCAGATCAATATGGGTGGCAATCAGCGCCGCCCCACCATCCGCCAGATGTGCCCGCACCACGCCCGCGAAAAGCTGAACCGAGGCCGCATCCAGCGAAATCGTCGGCTCGTCCATCACCCAGATCGGCCGCCCCGTGACCAACAGCCGCGCCAGCCCCAGCCGCCGCCGCTGCCCCGCCGAAAGGTTTCCCGCCCGCCGATCCGCCAGCGACGCAAGGTCCATTGCTGCCATCGCCGCAGCCACCCCGCCGCTGCCATAGGCCGCGGCCCAGAACGCCAGGTTCTCTGTCACCGTCAGCGTCGCCTTCACCCCGTCGGCATGCGCGGCATAGGCCACCGATTCGGCAGCCACGGCGATGTCCCCGGCCAGCGCGGGCTGCAATCCGGCCACGGTACGCAGCAGCGTCGTCTTGCCGATGCCATTGGGCCCGCGCAACACCAAGGCCTGCCCCGGGCGCAGCGCAAAGCTGACGCCTTCCAGCACCGGCACCCCGGCGCGCGCCACGGCCAAATTGGTTATCCGTAATTCCATCCGTCACCCCTAACCCATGCCGCCACGCCGGAAAAGGCGCAGGCGCCGGGCCGCAGCTCCTGCGCCTTGCGCCGTCACGCCACCGGCAACAAGGCCGCCGCTATGCGCCGCCCCTCGCCCAGCAACACGTTATAAGTCCGGCAGGCGGCAGGCGTGTTCATCGGCTCTACCCCGATGCCTTGCGCCTCTAGCGCGGCGCGGAACGCCTTTGGCACCACGCCAATATCCCGTCCCAGCCCAACCAGCAGCACGTCGATCTTGCCCGCCATCGCCAAGGGCGTCGCCAGATCCTCCAACCCGCCCCAGGCCCCGGCATCCCAGGGCGTGATCAGGCTTGCCCCGCGCAAGACATGGCTGCCCACCCGAAAGAACCCTGGCCCATAGCTTTCGATGGCAAGGGCCGATCCATAGGTGATCTCGGTCAGGCGCATGGCTCAGGCGTCGATATTGGCGAATTCGTGGTCCAGCGCCTTGCCACCCTTTGGCTTTTCTGTGCGGTCCAGCCCGATGAACAGCACAAGGTTCTTCGCCACATAGACCGAGGAATAGGTGCCCAACAACACGCCCATGAAGATGGCAAAAGAGAAGCCGCGGATCACATCACCGCCGAACACCATCATCGACCCTACCGCGATCAAGGTGGTGATCGAGGTCATCAGCGTCCGGCTGAGGGTTTCGTTGACCGAAAGGTTCATCACGTCCCGCAGCGGCATGGTCTTGTATTTCACCAGGTTTTCCCGCAGCCGGTCAAACACCACCACGGTATCGTTGATCGAATAGCCCAGGATCGTCAGCAAGGCCGCGATGATGGTCAGATCGAATTTCAACTGGAACAGCGCGAAAATGCCGATGGTGATGAACACGTCATGCAGCAGCGCCAGCACGCCACCCAAGGCAAACTGCCATTCAAACCGCATCCAGATATACAGCATGATGCCGACAGAGGTCAGCGCCACCGCGATGACAGAGGTTTTCACCAACTCGCCCGACACCTTCGGCCCCACGGTTTCCACCGAGGTGAACTTGATCCCCGGGTCCATCTTGGTCAGCGCCGCGCGAACCGAATCCAATGCGGTATCGCTGATCGCCTCTTCCTGATCGACCGAGGATATCCGCACCATCGCCACATGCTGATCGGCCCGGAACGACGGGTCGAACACCTCGGTGATCACCACATCGCCAATATCCAGCCCCTCTAGCGCGCTGCGATAGGCGCCGACATCAATCACCTGCGCCGATTCGGTGCGCAGCGTGGTGCCGCCCTTGAAGTCGATGCCAAAGTTCAGCCCCATCGTGCCCCAGAACACAAAGGCCAGCAGCATCAACACCATAGAGCCGCCAAAGGTCAGCCACTGGTGTTTGAAAAAGTCGAAATTGGTTTTTTCGGGTACAAGCCGCAAACGCCATGCCATCAGAGCTCTCCTTACACCACGATTTCTTTGGGCTTGCGCCAGTTGAACCAGACTTCAACGATCGCCCGCGTCACCCACAGCGCGGTAAAGACCGAGGTGATGATGCCGATGCCCAGCACAACAGCAAAGCCGCGCACCGGGCCAGAACCCATGATGAACAGAACCGCCGCCGTGATCAGCGTCGTCAGGTTGGCGTCGATGATCGCACTCATCGCCCGCTCATAGCCAATCTCGATGGCCCGCGCCGGACCCTTCTGTACCCGCAATTCCTCGCGGATGCGTTCGTATACCAGCACGTTGGCATCCACCGCCATGCCGATGGTCAGCACGATCCCGGCGATGCCCGGCAGGGTCAGCGTTCCGCCGATCGCCGACAACACTCCAAAGATCAGCGCCATGTTGATCATCAGCGCGATATTGGCAAACAGCCCGAACAGCCCATAAACCGCCAACATGAACAAGCCCACGGCAACAATGCCGATCACTGCCGCAATCCGGCCCGCATCAATGCTGTCCTGCCCCAGTTCCGGGCCGATGGTGCGCTGTTCCAGGAAGTTCATCTTCGCAGGCAACGCCCCCGCCCGCAGCAGTACGGCCAGCTGCGTCGATTCCTCCAGCGTGAAGTTGCCGGTGATGATACCCGATCCGCCCGCGATATGGCTTTGGATCACGGGGGCAGAGATCACCTCGTCATCCAGCACAATCGCGAAAGGCTCGCCGATATGCGCCGCGGTGTAGTCGCCAAAGGCCCGCGCCCCGCCCGCGTTGAAGCGGAAACTCACTGCAGGCCGACCGTTCTGGTCAAACGAGGGCTGCGCGTCGGTCAATTCTTCGCCCGAAACCACCGGCGTTTCCTCGATGATATAATACACGCCCTGTTCGTTCATCGACGGCAACAGCTTGTTGCGCGGGCCTGCGTCGGCACCCGCATTGGTCGTGCGCCCCACCACCGGGTTGAAGGTCAGCTTGGCGGTGGTGCCGATGATCTTGATCAACTCTTCCGCCGACCCGATGCCCGGCACCTGAATCAGGATGCGATCGGTGCCCTCGCGCTGAATCGTCGGCTCGCGCGTGCCCACCTCGTCCACACGGCGACGAATGATTTCAAGGCTTTGCTGCATGGTGCGCGTGTCTGTTGCCACCTTTTCCGGTTCCGACAGTTGCACCACGATCTCATCGCCATCCACGGTAACGGTCAGATCGTTCTGGCCAACGCCCGTCAGGCTGACGACCGGGGTCGCCAGCGCCTTCACCTTCTCCACCGCAACAGCCATGCCATCCGGTTTGGAAATCGTCACCCGCAGCGTACCGGGGGCGGATGGGTTTCGCCGCACCGACCCCACCTGATCACGCACATCGCGCAGGGCGTCGCGCACTTCCGGCCACAGCGAATCCATGCGCTGCGCGTAAACGTCCGAAACCTGCACTTCCGCCAGCAGATGCGCCCCGCCCCGCAGGTCAAGCCCCAGGTTCACCAAGGCAGACGGCAGGAAAGACGGCCACTCCGCCATCGCAGCGGTCTGCTCTTCGGTGGCAAAACCCGCCGCCTCAGCCGCCTTGCTGGCGTCGTTATGCGCTTCGACATTCGAATAGAACAGGTTTGGCAAGGCAGCCAATATGCCCCAGGCGCAGATCGCAAGGATCAGAAGGCGCTTCCACAGCGGCGTATGCAACATGAGTTGTCCGTTTCAGGCAGAGAAGAAGGTGGCAGTTCAGGCAGCGGTGGCGGGTTCGGTCTTGTTCATGACCTGCACGATGGTGTGCTTGAGGATTTTCACCTTCACACCATCGGCAATCTCAACCTCAAGCACGCCGTCATCGTTCACCTTGATGACTTTGCCGATGATACCGCCCTGGGTCAGCACCTGATCGCCACGCCGCAGCGCATCA
>CAMFLG010000154.1 GCA_945957495.1 uncultured Pseudorhodobacter sp.
GGAATGAGTAAATCGCCGTTTATGCCGCTGTGGGTTTCCGATTTTCTCGGTGACACCATGGACCTCGATGCGTCCGAAATTGGGGCCTATCTGCTGCTGCTCATGGCGCAATGGCAACGCGGCGGTGAGAGCCTGCCAAACGATCCGGTGAAGCTTCAGCGCATTGCCAGATGCGGCCGAAACTGGGCCAAGGTTTGGGGAAATCTTGAGCGATTTTTCAGTGTCGATGAAGGCGGCGTTTTCAGCAAAAGGCTGCGTTTGGAGTCACAAAACGTTGCAGCGAAACGCGATGTTAACTCACGCAATGGGTCGCTTGGCGGAAAGGCTAAGGCATTGAAAACAAATGATCAGAATTTAGCGAACGCTAGCGAAACGCTACAGCGAAATGCTGGCATACCAGAACCAGAACCAGAAAGAGATAAAAGAGAAACTGACGTTTCTCCAAAAATTGCGGTCAAGGGATCGAGATTGAAGGCCGATTGGAGCCTTCCTGAATCGTGGTGTGATTGGGCAAGAGAACAGGGTTTGACGCTCGATGTGATCCGGCGTGAGGCAGACAGATTCCGCGACTACTGGCTGGGCGTTGCTGGCGCCAAGGGCATCAAACTCGATTGGGAGGCCACATGGCGGAACTGGATGCGGAAGCGAATTGAGGACGCCGCGCCGAAGGATGGGCCGCAGTCGAACTTCTGGACAGGACACAAGGTTTACACATGACCGATCTGGATCAATTCGAGGAACGCGCGGCCATTATGGAATTCGACGGCGGGATGACACGGTTCCGCGCTGAAACGCTGGCGGCACAGGCGCAAGGCAAACAACGGCGGGAGGTTCTTGATGAAATCAGCAAGCGAGATTCTTCACGACAACGGAATCACGGTTCGACGGCAGAGCGGCACAGTAAGGGCTTTGTGTCCACAGTGCAGTCCCTACCGGAAAAACAAGAAAGACCCATGCCTGAGCGTCACGTTCAAACCTGATGGAATTCAATGGAAATGCTGGCACTGCCCGTTTGAAGGAGGTGAGTTTTATGAGCAAAGACGTGATGACGTGGCTGCAAGAAGTCCGCAAGCTGGACGCCGCGCTGCTCTCGGACATGGGGGTGAGGGTGGTTCATCACGAATCGCTCGGCCCTACAGTGGCCTTTCCGTACCGGAAGGAGGGCAAGGCCTACGCCGCGAAGTTCCGCACGATCGACAAGAAGTTCCTCTCAACCAAGGGCGTGAGCCGCGGGCTATACAACGCCGACGCGCTTTCACAGGCACAGGATCAGCCCATCGTGATTACCGAGGGCGAGATTGATTGCCTCTCCATCATGCAGAGCGGCTTCCTGCGGTCTGTATCGCTCCCTGATGGGTGGACAGAGCAAGGGAACAAGACAGAGGCCCTGACGGCCTCTGAGGCGCTTCTGCGGGCCTCTCCGTTCGTGGTGGTGGCCGGTGACAACGACAAGGCGGGGGAAAGCCTGCCCAAAGCTGTCGTGAACCTGCTGCAAGGGCATGACGTGCGCTATGTGACGTGGCCGAACGGCTGCAAGGATGCCAACGACGTTTTGATGGTTCACGGCGAAGGAATGGTTGCGCAGTGCATCAACGCGGCGAAAAGGATTGATCCGCCTGGAGGTGTGATTTCAGGGTTTTCCGATCTGCCGCCGTTGTCGTCGCAGCGCATCCTCAAGATAGGCGCGGATCCTTTCGACAAGGTAATCGCGCTGGAGTTGGGCGAGATTTCGGTCTGGACCGGTTTGCCCGGGCACGGAAAGTCAACGCTGACGGTCTGGGTGGCCGATGAAATATCCAAGCATGAAAACGTGAGGATTGGTTTGATCGGGTTTGAAACGCATCCGGCGCGGATTCGGGATCAGTTGGCGCGCAGCAACATGCGCAAACCGTGGAAGTCTCTCAGCGACGGAGAGCGGCAAAAGCTTCTGGCTGATCTGGATCGGCGCTGGCGCATGGTTCACGTCACGGATGAGGCAGACAACCATCTGGGATGGCTTGAGGGCATGGTGAAGGCGCTGGCGGTGCGTGACCGGTGCAGAGTGATCATCATAGATCCATGGAACGAACTCGAACACCTGCCCGAGAAGGGCGAGAACATGACCAGCTACATCAACTTTGCCCTTAAGGTCATTCGCCGTTGGGCAAAGACGCTGGAAGTTCACATTTGCATCGTGGCGCATCCGGCCAAGATCAAGAGCGAGGGTAAGCCTCGGCCGCCAACCGGCTACGACGTTGCGGACAGCGCGGCATTCTTCAACAAGCCCGGTCTTGGGATCACAGTTCACCCAGGAGATCAGGAATTTCAGGTGCAGATCATCAACTGGAAAACCCGCGATGCTTTGCTATATGGGCTGGATCGGGGTGGAACCGCGCTTGTCGAGTATGCGCAGGCATGGGGCTGTTATCGTGCAATTGGGTCTGTTGACCGACAATCGGAGTTGGGTATCTGATGGATCAGGGATTTCTCCGCGATGTGCAGCGCGCCGGGTGGCAGATCACAGGCGTAGACGGCCAGGCAGCAACAGTTGCTTGCCCTCGGGCTGGATGCTCGCTCAAGGTCAGGCTCAAGTCTGGCGCCAAGATCCCGCAGGCGTGCGCCACAGGGCCGGATCTGGCCGAAGTGACTGTAACCACGTTCGAGGACGCAAGGGTGTTCCTACGGGCACGCAGGGAGGCGCTGGGGCTCACCATCAAGGAGTTGGAGGAAGTCGCTGGGGCTGCCGTGGATCATCTGGCCAAGGCAGAGAAGGACAACCCGTCAAAATACCCCAACACGCAGCTTCTGATCGAATGGGCCACGTCGCTGGGGTATGAGGTCGTCTTGCGTCCTGCGGCCATGCCAGCAATGGCGCTGCGCTATCTCGCGGATTCGCGCGCACAGGCCGCGTCAAGGCTCAAGATGCTTGGCCACCACCGCGCACGGCGGGAAGGCGGCGGGCCATCTTCTCAAGGGTAGCTGCAACCCGGGCCAGTTCGCGCGTGGCAACGGACAGTTGCGCCGGGACAGCCTGCCAGTCCTCAAACACGTTGGACACCATCGCCTCGGTGTTCACCCACCGATCGAGCGCGTAAAGCACAGCCCAAGGGGTGTTGTTCTCACGCTTCCACCGGAACACAGTCGCCCGGCTCACGCCGAAATCCTCTGTCAGCCGCGGAACAAAGTTCGGGGTGCCGTAGAACGCAGTTGCAAGCCTGTCGAACAGTTGCGTTTGGTCCTCGGGCGTCATGGCGCGCAGTTGATCAGGTTTCAGCAAGGTCTTTCCTCTCGCAAGTTGTGGTGATAGATCACCGTTGCCCGGGCCTCTCGGGTGTTTGTTGGCCGGCAAGCGGGGCGCTCGGTTGTGGTGACTGGGCGCCCCACCTGCGCCATCAGGCGTCAACCGGTGTTGTCATTGGTCATACTCCATCTCATAGCCACAATGGGCGCACAGAAACCGAATTCCGCGCGCGCCGCTGCGTCTTTTGGGAATAGCTGATTCATGGGTTCATCTTCCTATTGATGTAGTCCAAGCGAAAGCGCAGGGCGTCTGTTTCATCACCAAAATAGGCGATGATGCATTCGTCATTGACTACGGCAAACCACGCTGCGGGGCCGGTTTCATTCTCCCACATGCCGGGGGCGCAAACCTGAACGCTGTCCAGCCAGTCGAGAATATGCCTTTGATCTGCCATCGCTCAACTCTCCACGACATGCACGAAATCGCGCGCCTCGATGCGGTAGCCCAAGAGGGCCTTGGACATAGCCACAACCTCTTGCAGCACAGCGTCCAGCGCCTCAACAGTTGCGCTATCGTCCGCCTCAACCGGCTGCGGCGCGGTGATGATCTGCGGGCGGCCGCGCGTCGTGATGCGGCGTATATACTGCGGGGCGCCCCAGTTCGGGCGGGGTCCGGCGTGTTTTAGGTAGACTGCAATCTGCATCGTCGTGGTTCCTCTGGTGTGGGGCCCGGTGGTGTCGGGCGGTGGGGGTTAGACGTTGACGCGGTGGTAGAAGGGGGCTTTGGCCCGCCATGCCTTAAAACCGTTCGGCGCGCGGCCTGATTTCAGCGTGACGCAAACAACCAAGGGTTCGCCGATCTTCGCTGCCTCGGCCATGTAGTCCGCCAAAGCCTTTTGCACATCGTCGGTACTCTTGGCCTCAAAGTCGCGCGCGGGCATCGGATCGGGCCTGCCATCAAGATGCATGACAACGGAAAAGCCACTACCGCTTGGCTCGGCATGTGATGCTGATAGGGTCATGGTAGCCATTGGGTTTCCTTTCGTTTGGTTGGCTCACAGGGAAGCGGCAAGCCGTGCCTGCCGCTCTGCCAGTGGGTCAATGAGGGTAGAACACAGCAACGCCGGAGGGGCAGTCTACGACGGTGTATTCAATTTCTATGTCGCGGGCGTGCGACTCGTAGTCAAAGTATGTGCGGGCTATGCTGTTGGCAGGGATTTCCTCTTGGTTCATCCTTTCATCGGCCAGTTCGTCGGCATAGTCGCGCAGCGTGTCATAGATGCCTGCGAAGTTGTCCAAGGCGTTGGAAATGTCGTCAATCTTGCCGTGCCAGTTGGCAGAAATGGCTTTGAGGTCGTCGGCATTGATTCCGTGGTCATTCTCTGCCGTCTCGATCAGTTCGGCCATGGCTGCCACATCGTCCAAGCTGGGATATTCGCCCATATCCGGAAAGTCGTCATAGTCGTGGATTGCGTATTCTTCGGCGCTCGGGACGGTGCCAGCATTCTTGCAAGTGTCGCAGCGGCCAAATTCTTCGGTTCCGCCTTCGCCTTCGCAGTCTGGGCAAGTCACGGTGACATTCGGGCAGGGCGAGTCGCGCAACATGGTGGCGATCTGGTCGCGCATTTCGTCGGCGTCGGCGCTGGCATCAATCCATTTCCCGTACAGAATGCCGGAGTTATAGGACGCAAGGCAGGCGGCATAGATTTGCATGTGGTGATTCCTCTCTATGTGGTGGGCGGCGTAGTGAGCCGCATAGCCAGAAGATAGGCGCGATTTGATACCGTGTCAATATGCTGCAATGGCCTAAAATGCGCCTTCGCGCAAAAAAGATCGGGGCAGGCTGATCAACGGTGCATCGGATCGGGCTCCAGGTCGCGCCATTTCTTGCCGTATGACAAAGCCCCCAGCACGCAAACAAGCATCAGACAGCGCAAGCCTAACAGCCAGTAAGGGCTCGCCCTCCTCCCGCATCGCCCCCAAGCTGCGCCACGCAATCAAGCTTAGGGTAGAGCAAGGCCTAACCATCACTGAGGCTTGCTCCCGGGCGGGGATATCAGAAGCAGGATGGCACAAGGCATTCAAGCGGCCAGCCGTCATCGCCGCGTTCGAACAAACAGAGACAGCCTTTATCGCAACCGTAGACCGCAGACGCGCAGGCTATAAAGCGCGCGCGTTCGAAGTCGCAGCCGACCTGATGGAGCGAGGAACAACCGAAGCCGTGAGAATGAGAGCTGTGGAGTTCTTCGCGGGCGAGGGTAAGCCTGGCACGCAGGTTAACGTCGCTGTGAACGTCGATAGAGGCGGCTATGAGTTCGTTAAACCGGGGCAGCGCGTGGTCGATATTCGGCCTTCACTAGATGGCGCATCTAGTGATGATGGCGCGCAAGCCATTGATGATGCTGACATTACGCCCGATGCTGCGGAATAGAGGCGCGCAACACCGCTCCAACGGCCAAGGATAGGCATGATCGGGCGCAGATAGGCCCTGCCGGATAGGGGCAGGGGGGGTATGCCGGGCGGGGGGGGTAGGGGGAAAACCGGGCCGCGCGCTATGTATACTCCACCCCGTCCCTCTCTCCCCTCAAAATTTTACATCAAAAAATCGGGCCTTTTATAGAAACATAAAAACGTCACGGGGGTTTATCTTTTGTGCATATGCGTTTTGGCGGGTTTCATAAATCCTGATGTCAAGCAATCGGGGGTTTCATATGGGCTTGCCATTTTGGAAGCGCGTTCATCGGGAAGGTGAGTGCTGGCTTTGGACGGGGCCGGAGCATCTTGGGTATGGGGTTTGCGTGAAGAATGGGGTGCAGGGCGCGCATAGGGTTGCGTGGGTGGATCGGGTCGGGCCTATCGTTGGGGTTCTTCGAAATACCTGCGGGAACACTCTTTGCGTGCGCCCGGCGCATTGGGTTGACGTTCCGAAGCGGGTTCCTGTTTTGGTGGAGAGGAGTATCAAAGTGAGAGAGTTGTTTTTGGCCGGGAAGTCGCGGTCAGAGATTGCATTGGCGCTGGGGCTGAGTTTGGCGACGGTTGGAAAGTACGTGCGGAAGATCGAGGTCTTGCCGCCTGAAGGAGGTGATGATGTCTGAAGTTGTCGATTTGAAAAGACCGGAGCCGCGCATCTGGGTTTGTGGCTGTGGATGCTGTTCCTTTGAACTTCTTGAGGACGGCACCAGCCAGTGTTCGCTTTGCGGCGATCAGACGGAGCGGGGCTCATGGTACGTCGAGAAGCCCGATGCTGCCGAAACAGCAGAATCCCCCACCCTCAATGTGAACGGAAATGGCAGCGTGTCTTTTGCCAAGCACCGCCTGCGGTCTCTCGCCACGCAGGATGACGCGCGAATGATGGTCATTGCTCTGGACGGTGGCTCAGTGTCCGTGTGGGCGGATTACGTAACGGATGATCAGCGCGCGTGGATGCTGGAGCGCTTGGAGATAGCTGCTGACATCATCAAAAAACAACAGGTGCGGTAGATGGCTCTTCTTCAGACGCTGCGCGGCAACTTTGTCTATGAGCCCGACGGGGCGGTGCTGACGGATTACTTCTGGGACCGCGGTGAGGTGGCGATCATTCAGGGGCCGATCCAGTCGGGCACGTCCACGGCGTCTTGTATGAAGCTGTGGGCGATTGCCTGCGAGCAGGAACCGGATTTTGACAAGGTGCGCCGCACGCGCTTTATCATCACGCGGGACACCTACAAGGAACTGCGGGAGACGACCATCAAGACCTGGCTCGAATGGTTCCCGGAATCGGAGTGGGGACCCATGATCCGGTCGGAGCCGTCGTTCCACCACCTGAAGCGCAAGCATCCATCTGGCGATGGGACGTTCGTGGATTGCGAGGTGATCTTCCTTGCCGTCCCGGATGCCGACGTGGCCGAGCAGATCCTTGCGTCCTACGAGATCACCGGCTTTTTCCGAAACGAGGGCCAGTTCTGCGACAAGGCTGTGATTGACGAACT